>JBJEOO010000208.1:0-1957 GCA_051880755.1 Hominenteromicrobium sp. | reverse complement strand
AGCGCCGGTATATGCGCAAGCATGGGGGAAAGCCGGGCGCCGAATCACGCAAAAAAATGCCGTTTCATATTGTATTTCTTTCCATTTCGTAGTAAAATAAAAGAGACAACTAGGAAAGGCTAGGTATATTGAAATGAAAGTTATGGTTGAAACCTCTGCCCGTCATCTCCATGTGACCGATGCAGATCTCAAGGCACTCTTTGGCGAAAACGCAGTACTCTCCAACAAGAAGGATCTTTCCCAGCCGGGACAGTTCGCGACCAACGAGAAGGTCGAGGTCATCGGACCGAAAGGCTCCCTCGTCATGTCCATCCTCGGCCCGACGCGTCCGGAGACACAGGTTGAGGTTGCGCTGACCGATGCCCGCAAGCTCGGTATCGCGGCGCCGATCCGTGAGTCCGGCGATCTTGAGGGCACACCGGGCTGCACGCTCAAGGGACCGGCAGGCGAAGTCGTCATTGAAAAGGGCGTCATCGCGGCAAAGCGCCACATCCACTTCAATGTTGAAGAAGCGGCGGAAGCCGGCGTTGTCGATAAGCAGATTGTTTCTGTCAAGGTCGGCAAGGAAGGCGAGCGCAGCGTGATCTTCGGCGATGTCGTCGTTCGTGTCAGCCCGAAGTACGCGGCAGCGATGCATATCGATACGGATGAGTCCAACGCGGCGGCGCTCGGCGGCACGGTGGACGGCGAAATCATCAAATAATTTTGAAACCGTACATACAAAAAGCGTGCAGGTCTTTTGATCTGCACGCTTCGTTTATGCGGTTTACTTTTCCGCGCAGTAGGTGCGGTACCGGTTCAGAACGCCCTTGTCGTTTTCGTAGGTGATCAGCCGGTCGGCCGCGTCAAGCGCGATCCAGCGCATGTCGGTGACCTCCTCGGCCTGCATCTGCTGGCTGCCGCCGGTCAGCTCCGCCGCGAAATAAATCACGTCCTTCATCACGCCGGGCTTCGGTGAATAGGTCACAACGGCGCGGAAATCCGTGTCAAGCTTAACCAGCAGACCGGTTTCTTCCCGGATTTCGCGCAGCGCCGTTTCCGCTTCGGTTTCACCGGCTTCAACATGACCCTTCGGGAACGCCCAGTGTCCGCCGTTTTTGTGGCGGATGAGCAGAATCTCGCGCCCGTTTTCCGTCTGCCGGGCAATAACCGCGCCGCAGGATATTTCTTTTTTCAAGGCAAATTCCTTCTTTCTTCTGGAAAAAACGGAGGACTGCCGCAGCAGCCCTCCTGATATTACTTTACGGAAAATTTGTAGATCGTTTTCGATTCAAACGGCATGCCGGGCTGCACATAACGGAACGGGAAATTCTCGTGGTGTACGGAATCCGGATAGAACTGCGTTTCCAGACAGAACGCGCCGTGCGGAATCATCGGACGGCCGTCCTTGTTTGTACCGTTCACACGGTTGGCCGTGTAAAGCTGTACGCCGGGCATATCCGAGAAAACTTCCATCAGGCGTCCGCTCTCCGGTTCGTAAGCCGCAGCGATTTCCCGCAGACCTTCACCGTCCACGCAGAAGTTGTGGTCAAAGCCGCCGCAGAGCTGAATCAGGTGATCGTCCGCGCCGATATCCTGCCCGATGGGCTTGCCCGCTGTGAAATCAAGCGGCGTGCCCTGAACGGGAAGAAGCCTGCCGGTCGGAATCAGATCGTCCGAAACCTCCGTAACCTGAGCGGCGTTGATCTTCAGAACCGTGGAGCAGATGTCCTTGGAGCCGTCAGCCTTCAGGTTGAAGAAGGAGTGGTTCGTCGGGTTGAAAACTGTCTTCTTGTCGGACTGACCGCGGTAGGTGATTTCCACCGCGTTGTCTGCCGTCAGCTTGTACTGAACCTCCACCTCAAGTGTGCCGGGATAATGCTCATCGCCGTCGGGGCTGGTATGCGCGAAGGTAACCGAAGGCTCGTCACCGTCCGCAATCGCTTTGACGTCGAAAAGCACCTGATGATAACCGGCG
>JBJEOO010000207.1:0-8451 GCA_051880755.1 Hominenteromicrobium sp. | reverse complement strand
CCGTCTGCATGCTTGAAACGGAGCCGCCCCACAGAAAATCTTTCTTGAACATTCCAAATCACGCTCCCTGAATATCTAAAAGTGCGCGCAGGCTTTTGGCCAGCGCGGCTGTCAGCCGTGTTTCGTCGATCGGCGCCGTCTTTTTCAGGCCATAGCACCGCTCCAGAATCATGTCTCTGAGAATACCGTCAAACGACGTCTGCAAAAATACAAGCACCGTTTCCACATCGGTTTCGCGCGCCAGCATGCCGGCCTCCATATCCGCCCGGATGGCCTGCTCCAGCTTTTGGAGCGCTTCATGGTAAAAGATCAGCGGGCGGACGTTTTCCGAGCGCTTGCGCGCAAACTCGGGGTGCGCCGCACGCTTGGTATCCAGCTCAAAAATGATTTTTCCGACCGGCTGGGAAATCTCACGCAGCGAGACCGCCACAGCGCCGAGCAAGCGGTCGATATAGGCGCCGAGCGGTTCCCGGGCGCCGCGGTCCGTTTCCGCCGGGTCCCAATCGCCGCCCGCACAGCTGTTAAAGAAATCGATCCACAGGTCGTCGATATTGCGGTAATAGCTGTATACGGCGCCCGGGCTGAGACCGGCGCTGCGGATTACATCCCGCATGGTCAGCTCGTAAGCCGGACGGGTCTCACACGCTTTCACCGCGGCAGCCAGAATGCGCGCGCGCATCTGCACCCTGTATTCCTCCGTAACCTTCGGCATTTTTCACACCCTTCCCTTATAAAAACGACGCATCCGTCGTTTTTATAATATCATGCGCCGTACTGCCTGTCAAGGATTTTGCGCATTTGACGATTCCCTTTTCCGGCACCCTGTGCTATACTGAAAGCAACACCGGGAAGGAGACTTGTATATGGCTGAAAAGATACTTCTGATGCCGACGGGCATCACCATTGAAACCGACGATGCGCGTGAATTCCGCGCATTTCAAAATCCGACAAGGTGGCAGGACATCACCGTGGAGCTAAAGGATACGGACGGCGTACTGCGTGTTTTTGTGACAGCGCAGGAAACGCCGGTGCGCCGCATCATCCTGCACTGGGCGAACCGCCTGCCCGAGGACGGCACGGTGCTCGGCGGCGCATGGGAACGCGGCTACGGCGACCTTGAGTGGCGGCACTATGTGCCGGAGCGCATTCTGCCGTGGTATTTCTTTGTGCAGAGCGGCGCGCAGACGCAGGCATTCGGCGTGCGCGTGCGTCCGGGCGCCATGTGCTTCTGGACCGCGGAAGCCGCCGGGTATTCCCTGTACCTCGATACGCGCTGCGGCGGCATGGGCGTCCGGCTGAACGGACGCACCCTGCAGGCGGCGGAAATCTGCGCCGCCGCCTTCGAGGATTCGGACGGCTTTGACGCCCAATGTGCATTTTATGAGATGCTCTGCGATGATCCGATTCTGCCGCCCGAACCGGTATACGGCGGAAACAACTGGTATCATGCCTATGGCCGCGCGACTGAGGCCGACGTTCTGCGTGAGGTTCAGGCGCTCAGCGAGCTGACCGACGGAATCGAAAACCGCCCGTGGTTCATCATCGACGACTGCTGGCAGGTTCTGCGCGGAAACGGCTACATCGGCGGTCCGTGGCGCGCCGGCAACGCAGGCTTTCCGGATATGCCCGCGCTGGCGGAAAAAATCCGCATGAAGGGCGTGCGGCCCGGTATCTGGGTGCGTCTGATGCTGAACCGCGATCCGGCGATTCCCGACACCTGGCGTCTGCAGCGCGACCGCGAATATCTCGATCCGTCCGTTCCCGGCGTACTCGACTACATTGCGGAGGACATCCGCACGGTTTCGGGCTGGGGCTACAAGCTCATCAAGCATGATTTTTCGACGTTTGACCTTCTGGGGCGCTGGGGCTTCCAGATGGATTTCGACTGGACCGAGCCCGGCTGGCGGTTTGCGGACGAAACACGCACCACCGCAGAGATCATCACCGCACTGTACAGGCGAATTCTGGACGCGGCGGACGGCGCGCTGATCATGGGCTGCAACTGCATCGGGCATCTCGGCGCAGGATTGATGCATCTCAACCGGACCGGAGACGACGTGAGCGGTCAGGCTTGGCCGCGTACGCGCCGCATGGGCGTCAACACACTGGCCTTTACCGCCGCCCAGCACGGCCGCTTTTTCGCGATTGACGCGGACTGTGTTCCCTTGACCGAGGCGGTGGACGAAACGCTGGCTCTGCGCTGGCTGACGCTGATCGCAAAGAGCGGCACGCCGTTTCTCGTTTCCGCACCGGCTTCACATCTGAACGACACGCTGCGCGGAATTCTGCAAAAAGCTTACCGGCGTGCCGCCAAACCGCAGCCCACGGCGCGCCCGCTTGACTGGCACCTGACCACCTGCCCGTCCGTGTGGCGCCTCGGGGACGGCGAACAGCGCTTTGACTGGACGGAACCCTGCGGCATCCGCCCCGAACGCTTCTGACATCAAAAAGGACCGGCTGCTGAGCCGGTCCTTGGTTTTATTTTGGCTTATTCGCGCTCCGTTTCCGGGTTCTGATCAAAATCACGGGTGAGATTGTTGAGCCATTTATACTGTTTGTATCGGATAAACGCGACGGGGAGCTTAATAATCTCATCAAAGGTCAAGACGACATACAGCGCAACGGGATGCAGATGCCAGACAAAAGCGCTGAGCAGACCGAGCGGCAGGATAATGCCCCACATCACGATGGTATCGCACAAGAAGCCGAATTTTGCGTCGCCGCCGGCACAGAAAATACCGCCGATAACAGAGGAATTGAAGGACTTTCCGATGCAGTAATAGGCGCAGACAAACAGCATATCATGCAGATACTGCGCAGCCGTATCGTTCAACCGCACAATTCGGAACAAAAGCGGCCCGACAAGCAGCACCGACAGCCCTGCCAGAACACCGAACACAATGGCGTACAGGCAAAGCCGGTCACCCGCATAGCGCGCCTGCCCAAGCTCGCCTTTTCCGAGGTATTTGCCGATCAGCACGGAGCCGCCGCTACCGATGCCGACGCATAGCACGACCGCAAGGCTCTTGATGGTGGAGGCAATGGAATTGGCCGCGACAAGATCGCTGCTTACATGTCCCATGATCGCGGAGGTTGCCGCAAGCGCGCTGCCCCACAGGACATAATTGCCGAGCACCGGCGCGGTATAGCGCAGAAAATCCCGGGAAAGCTGGCGCTGAGCCGCATCAAAACGCGGCACGCGCAGACGCACCCGGCTGCGCAGCGCCATATGCAGCAGACACCAGAGCAGCTCGGCAAGGCGCGCAATCACCGTGGCGGCGGCGATACCGCACAGCGCCTTTTCCGGCTGGCCGGGAAAGAGCACGAACACGCTGACCGCGTTCAGCGCAATATTGACCAGCAGACTGGAAGAGGTAATACACGCGCTCAGGCGCGCGTTCTCCATGCTCTTGACAACGCTCAGGTAAATCTGCGAAATGCCCATGGCGAGATAAGAAACCGCCAGAATCCGCTGATATGAAGCACCGAGCGCAACCAGCGCTTCATCCTTTGTAAAAATGCGCATCAGCAGCTCCGGCACCGCGAGCGAAAACACGCAGAAAAGCGCGGAGATCAGCACGGACGGCAGCAGCGCAATCTGCAGCACGCGTTCGATGGTGCGGGTATCTCCCTTGCCCCAATACTGCGCGGTCAGCACGCCTGCGCCGGTGGCGAGGCCCATGTAAAAAAGCGTGAGCACAAAGGTAATCTGCCCGGCAAGCGACACAGCCGACATGGCGTTCTGGTCAACGGAGCCGAGCATCAGGGCATCGGCCGCACTGACGGCGGACGAGATGAGATTCTGCAGCGCGATGGGCAGAACCACCGCCGCAAGCGCGCGCGAAAAACCGGCGGGCTTGATTTTTTGTATTTTTTCCATCGTACAGCCACCTTCCCAATTCATAGCTTCATTGTAAAAGATACGGCTTGTGTTTTCCACCAAACGCGTATATAATACTGTTAAAATCGTATATATCGGAGGAGAGGAACGCACCGTGCACACCTTTCAGCTTGAACCCGATCTTTCGGAAATCATCCCGTATAACCTGCCTGATTTTCCGCTTTATACGGGAAAAGGCGCCATCCAGAATTTTGAGAATTATACGGCTGCCTGCCATTGGCACCGCGATCTTGAATTCATCCTCGCGCTGGACGGCTGTATGGATTATTTTATAAATGGCAAAATCGTGCATCTCGGGCCGAACGAAGGCGTTTTTGTCAACAGCCGGCGCCTGCACTACGGCCTTTCTCCGGCGCACACGGACTGCGCCTATTATGTCGTGACGGTTTCGCCCGCGCTGTTCGGCGCGGAGGTGCCGCGGCTCAGTGTATACGCGGCGGAAAAATTCGGCAGCGGCGCGGCGGATTATCTGATGCTCACGGAAGAGGTTCCCTGGCAGGCGGAGGCAAACGCTCTGGTGCGCCGCCTCTGCACGCGGATGAAAGCGGAACCGGGCGCGCTGTACCGCCTTGTCGCGGACGCCGCGCAGCTCTGCGCCTGCGTCGCGGAGCATATTCCGGAAAGCACGCTTCCGGCCGGGCGGACCGGCGATTGGGACGCCCTGCGCAGGATGGTCGGCTTCATCCAACAGCATTACGCCGAGAAAATTACGCTTGCGGACATCGCCGCTTCCGGTGCCGTCTGCCGGAGTCTGTGCTGCACCCTGTTCAAAACGCATCTCTCCCAGAGTCCGAACGATTATCTGACGCAGTACCGCGTGGAAAAAAGCCGCCGGATGCTCGAAACCACCGCGCTGCCGGTCAGCGAAATCGCCTTGTCCTGCGGATTCCAGAGCGCGAGCTACTTTACGCAGGTCTTCCGGCGTGAAACCGGCCTGCTGCCGCGGAATTGCCGCAGCGGAGCATAAAGCGCTCCGCATACGGACGGTTCCGTTTTCCGCAGATCTGTGGTATACTAGAAAAAACAAAACAGTACAGGAAATAACATGATGGACAGAAAAGATTTTTTACCCGTTTCCAAAGCGGATTTGCTCGAACGCGGCATTGAACAGCTCGATTTCGTATTCATCAGCGGCGACGCATATGTGGATCATCCGTCGTTCGGCACGGCGATTATCTCACGCGTGCTGGAAGCCCACGGTTTTTCGGTCGGCATTATCGCGCAGCCGAATTGGCGCGACCCGGAAAGCGTCAGCATTCTGGGTGAGCCGCGGCTCGGCTTTCTTGTTTCCGCCGGCAACATGGATTCCATGGTCAACCATTACTCCGTTTCAAAAAAGCGGCGCAAAAAGGATTTCTATTCGCCCGGCGGCGAGATGGGCAGGCGCCCGGATTACGCGGCGGTCGTTTATTCCAATCTGATCCGCCGCACATATAAGAAAACGCCGATTATCCTCGGCGGCATTGAAGCCAGCCTGCGCCGCCTCGCGCATTACGACTACTGGTCGGATAAGCTCAAGCGCTCGATTCTGCTGGATTCCGGCGCGGATCTGATCATTTACGGCATGGGCGAGCGGTCTATCGTCGAGATTGCCGAAGCGCTGCAAAGCGGCATTCCCGTGCAGGACATCACATTCATCCGCGGTACGGTCTGCAAAACGGGCGCCGAGCCTGAAGGCGGCGACGTAATCCGTCTGCCTGCGTTTGACCGGATCTGCGGCAGCCGCGAGCTTTACGCGAAAAGCTTTTACCGGCAGTACCAGAATACCGATCCGTTTACGGCAAAAACGCTTGTGGAGCCTTATCCGGCGGATCACCTGTACATCGTGCAGAACCCACCGCAGATGCCGCTTTCAACACAGGAGATGGACGACGTATACGCGCTGCCGTATGCCCGCACCTATCATCCCGATTATGAAGCGCTCGGCGGCGTGCCGGCCATTTCGGAGGTCAAGTTCAGTCTCGCGAGCTGCCGCGGCTGCTTCGGCGCATGCAGCTTCTGCGCGCTGACCTTCCACCAGGGGCGCATCATCCAGACGCGCAGCCACGAATCGCTGCTCGAGGAGGCCCGGCTGATGACGCGGGATCCGGATTTCAAGGGCTACATCCACGACGTCGGCGGACCGACCGCGAACTTCCGCCAGCCGGCCTGCAAAAAGCAGCTGAAGCACGGCGTGTGCCAGAACCGCCAGTGCCTGTTCCCGGAGCCGTGCCCGAATCTGGAAGCCGATCACAGCGATTACGTCGCGCTGCTGCGCAAGCTCCGCGCACTGCCGGGTGTGAAAAAGGTTTTCGTGCGCTCCGGTATCCGCTTTGATTATCTGCTGGCTGATCAGGATGAGACGTTCTTCCGCGAACTTGTGAAGCACCACGTCAGCGGTCAGCTCAAGGTTGCGCCGGAGCATGTTTCCGACGGCGTACTCCGCATGATGGGCAAGCCGCAGAACAGCGTTTACCGAAAATTCGTCAGACGCTACAAAGCGCTGAACGAGGAAATGCATCTGGACCAATATCTCGTGCCGTACCTGATGTCGTCGCATCCCGGCTCCACCCTGCAGGACGCTGTGCGGCTCGCGGAGTATCTGCGCGACCTCGGCTACATGCCCGAACAGGTGCAGGATTTCTACCCGACGCCCTCGACGATTTCAACCTGCATGTATTACACCGGGCTGGATCCGCGCACGATGAAGCCGGTCTACGTTGCGCGCGACCCGCACGAAAAAGCCATGCAGCGCGCGCTGATCCAGTACCGGGATCCGAAAAACTACGAGCTTGTCACACAGGCTCTGATCAAAGCCGGGCGGCGCGATCTGATCGGCACGGATAAAAAGTGTCTTCTGCGTCCGCGGCACGGCGATCCGCGCTTTGCCCAAAAGCCCCAGACACCGCCTTCAAAACCGGGAAAGCCCAAACGTCCCGGCACACCCAACAGCCGCAAATGGGCAGCCGGCAAACCGCAGCAGAACCGGCCCGGCACACGAGACCCCAGAAACAAGCACGGCAGATGACAAACACCCGCAGAACGGTTTTCACCGCGCTGCGGGTGTCTTGCTGATCCGGTTATGCTTCGTAATGCCCAGGCTTGCAGAGAATTTCATGAATCTTCGTATCGAACAATCCGGCCGTATACGCAGGCGTGACAACGCAGACGGTATCCGCGCCCCGGCCTGTGCCGCCGACGCAGACGACCGGGCGGCCATACGCGACAGCGCCGCAGTCCAGCGCCATCATGGCGATCTCCACGCAGACCTTCACGCCCTGACTGAGCATCCGGAGCGAGGCCGCAACCAGCTCCGCCGGATAAACGCCGCCGAATTTCCGGCTGATGCCGCGTTCCGCACCGCTCAGCGCATGCGCCGCCGTCACGATGCGCACACCCTGTGATTCCAGCGCGGCGCGCTTTTCGGCCGTGAGCGCGTTGGTGCCCGGCGCCGAAAAGCCGTCCACCTGTCCGACCATGACGATGCGCACCGGCGCATCCACAGATTTTTCCATCGCCAGCAGCGTCTCAACCGTATTCCCCGTGTTGGAGGCAACGACAATATCCAGATGCTTCCGAACGGCGGCTTCCAAAGCTGCATGCAGCGCTGCCCCGGTGTTTTCCGGGCCGGGTTTCAAAAAAGTCATCCGTATTCCCTCCCGACACTCAGTTTTCCGGCGTGTGGCCGTAATCAAAGCCGCACTTTTCAAGCCATTCCTTCGCCATCAGCGTGGCGCCGATCTGATTCGGATGCACGCGGTCCCATGCGATCAGCGCCGAGTGCTTATACGCGAAGTAGCGGTCATACATCGCCTGAAAATCAACGAAAATGCAGCCGTATTCCGCCGCAAGGCGCGCGCAGATATCGACGTACTCCTGCATCCTCGCGCGCATGAAATCCGCGCGGTTCGGCTCCATATAATACGGCGTCGTGAGAATCACGCCCTTTGCGGCAGCCTTGGCGGATTCGATCATCCTGCGCAGGTTCTGCTCATAGTCCTCCGGCGAAACGGCGTAATCCGGCATAGCGGGCGTATCAAACTGCCGCCAGACGTCGTTGATGCCGATGCAGATCGAAACCCACTGCGGGTGCAGATCCAGCACGTCGCGCTGGAAGCGCTCGAGCAGATCCTTCGAGGTATTGCCGCTGATTCCGGAATTTGTGAAGCGGATGTTCAGCTCCGGATACACCGCATACACCATGTTTTCGATGACGCGCGGAAACCCGCGGCCCATGTTGTCCCCAAGGCCCTCGCCGACCGGCAGAACGCTGCCCATATCGGTCACGGAATCGCCGGCAAAAACGACGCGGTCGAAATTCTCAAAAATCATTTTTCTCATCCTTTCCCGTTTTCTCCGCATATTGCGGCGGTCTGCTTCCATTATAAACGCATGCGGCGAAGAATACAAGCGGAAAGCGGGGCGCGGAGCATCGATCGATTCGATGTTTTTTGCGAAAAAATTTTGTTTATTGGTTGACAGCGGGGCGCTTTGTTGGTATAATAGTAAAGCTGTATGACTCATTAGCTCAGTTGGCAGAGCACTTGACTTTTAATCAAGGTGTCCGGAGT
>JBJEOO010000206.1:0-8475 GCA_051880755.1 Hominenteromicrobium sp. | reverse complement strand
AGCAGCGTCTCGTAATATGCCCGTCCCGCAGAGGTGATGGAATAGTACCGCCGCCTCGCGCCCGTATTTTCATCGCCCCAATAGGAAACGATGAACCCGCTCTGCTCCAGCCGGCGGAATGCCGTATACAGCGTCGCTTCTTTAAGCTCATACTGTCCGTCGGTGATCGTCTGAATCACACGGTTGATGTTGTAGCCGTAGCTGTCGCCGTGCGTGAGCTGCGCCAGAATGATCGTATCCGTATGCCCGCGGATGAGATCTGCCGCAATCGCCATGGAATCCCTTCCTTTCTGTTTTCCGGCCGCATAGAGTAACTCCGGATCTTTATGTACATAATACAACGCATATACCTCGCCTGTCAAGGTATATTTCAAAATTTCGCAAATAAACCTCAAAATACGGTGAATTCTGCATTTATTTATTGAAAGATTCGGCAAACCGTGCTATACTGTATTTGCTGTATACCCATTTCAGGCAGTTTCCGGCAAATTGCACGCGGAGCGGCCTGCGCGAAAAATGAAGATTGGATAAGGAGAACGCGCTATGCTGTGTTTGCCCGTCGTTTTTTTATGTAATGCATTTCTTTTTCTCGCCATTCTGAATGGGCGGTTTCGCATGCTCACCAGCCTGATTGTATCCGGCGCGGCTTATGTGATTTCGCTTGTGGCAAATCTGTTCCTTTCCCCGGCCTTCAATGACACCACCGGGCAGATCGGAAACGGCATCAACGTCTTTCTGCTGCTGGCCGCCTCGGTGTTTCTCTATACGAACAGCATTGCGCAGAAGCTCTTCACTGCAATCCTGCTCGTGTGCAATTACAGCTTTCTGTACGCCTTTACGGAAAACCTGCTCGGCGTGCTGCCCTTTGCCGCCACGGGCTTTGCGGCAATTCTGATCGGCATTCTCGTTTACGTTTTCTTCTCTTTTCTTTCGCTCATCACGTTTGTGCGTCCGTTCCATTATTTTGCAAACCGCGGCATTTCGGTGCTTTCCATCGGCCTTTGCTGCGCGCAGATTCTCTGTCTGTTTGCCGCAAACGGCTCGGTCACGGATTTCTTCGGCGCCAACAAAACATATGCGCCCCGCTTTTTCCTCACGATATTCGTCTATCTGGCCATTGCTTTCACGGTGCGTGCCGCCTACAACGCGGCAAAGTTCAAGGAGCGCGAGTGTCTGGCGGATTACCGGGACGCGCTGCTGCACGCTGAAGCGGACTACTTCAGCGCAATGGTCGGCAGCGTGACGAACGCCCGGACGGCGCGCGACCACCACAGCTTTATTCTCAGTGAGATTTCCGACTGCGCCCGCCGCGGCGACTGTGAAGGCGTGCTCAACACCATTGCCGACGAGGGTGATCTGCGTGATCCCCTGCTTGCGCATTACAGCGAAAATCCGTATGTCAACGCCGTTGTGGCCGCAAAAGCGGCTTATGCCAAGCACTGCGGCATCCGCTTGGAAAGCAATGTGGAGCTGGGCGCAACGCGGCTCAAGACCATCGAATTCTGCGTCCTGCTGAACGATATGCTGACATACGCGATCGACTGCGCGGAGCATTCAAACGCTCCGGACAAGCTGGTGCGCATGACGGTTCTGCCGGGCGAAAGCCGCATTGCCTTTGAAACCGTTTATTCCGCGCCGGCCAAGTCCAAAAAACGCACGCCGCTGCGCTCAAAATCCTTCAACGACGCCATCGCCTCGCTGCTGGAGCCGAAAGAGGAAGAAAAGCTCGGCCTGGATGCCGCGCGCGGCATTATTGAGCGGTACAGCGGCACCATGAATCTCTCCGCAGCCGGCGGTTCCGAGATTCTCCGCATTGCCATCAACAACTGAAAGGAAACCTGACCATGACCAAAGAGCCTTTATACAAAGAAGCCGCCGCAGCTTATCCGTTCGGCGGCGAAATTCTGTCTGTCGAGCCATACGGCGGCGGCCATATCAACGATACCTATCTGATCCGCTGCACCGGCGGCAACTATGTTCTGCAGCGCATCAACGGGTTTGTTTTCGCGCATCCGGATGAGATTATGGAGAACATTCTCGGCGTAACGCATTTCATCGCGGATAAGCTTGCGGCGCACGGCGATGACCCGTCGCGCGGCACGCTGACCGTCGTAAAGACGACGGACGGCGCGGATTTTTATGTAGACAGCGACGGCTGTTACTGGCGCGTCACGCTGAACATTGAGGATACCACGGCCTACGAATTCGCGGATTCCCCGGAGCTGCTTGTCAAATCCGGCGCGGCCTTCGGTACGTTCCAGCGCATGCTCGCCGATTACCCGGCGGATACGCTGCACGAAACGATCCCGCATTTTCACGATACGCCCGCGCGCTACCATCAGCTTGAGGATGCCATTGCGGCGGACAAGGCCGGCCGTCTCGGCGAAGTCGGCCCGGAGCTTGAATTCGTCCGCGCGAGAAAGGCAGACTGCGCGATTCTGATGGATCTGCTTGAAAAAGGCGAGCTTCCGCTCAAGGTCACGCACAATGACACCAAAATGAGCAACGTGCTGATCGACAACACAACCGGTGAGGCCGTCTGCGTCATCGATCTTGACACCGTGATGCCGGGCCTTACGGCATTTGATTTCGGCGATTCCATCCGCGCGGGTGCTTCCACGGCCGCGGAGGACGAAGTGGATCTCTCGAAGGTGCATTTCAGCCTGACGCTTTTCAAGGCGTATACGGAGGGCTTTCTGAGCGCGGCGGGCAAATCGCTCACCGAAACGGAGATCAGAACGCTGCCTGTCGGCGCCAAGCTGATGACGCTTGAGGTCGGCATGCGCTTCCTCGCCGATTATCTGAACGGCGACGTCTATTTCAAAACAAAATACCCGCAGCACAACCTCGACCGCGCCCGCAATCAGTTCCATCTCGTAGAAGAGATGGAGCAGAATTGGGCAGGCATGACGGAAATTGTGGAGGCCTATCTTTAATCACCGGTCAGCCGGTGATCTGCGCGCACACGGAAGGTTCGTATCCGCCGGCTTTGTCCATTGAATGGCCGCACGCCGGTAAAACGCTGTTCTGCATAAAGAGAAGAAGGATTCCGGAAGACTGCCGAATGCAAAGAATCTTCCGGAATCCTTTTTATGACCTTGGTTTGTGCTTTATATATTTGCCCGCGGCAAAAGGATGTCCCACCAACACAGAAAACACTCGACTTGTGATTACAATTCGCGACCCGACAAGGAGAGCACGGAATGTCGGGTTATCATTCCCCTGAGTTGATATACTGATCATGCAGGAAGCGAAAGGAGAAATCGGGATGCAGGGCTGGATCGAAGGGGCTCAGGAATCCATCGACTTTATGGAACAGAACCTGACGGAAGAGATGGATATTGAAGAGATATCCGGCAAGGCTGCGCTGTCTCCGTTCTATTATCAGCGCATCTTTGGTGCTCTTTGCGGTATGACCGTGGGCGAATATATCCGTGCGCGCAGGATGACGCTGGCGGCTCAGGAACTTGCAGGAGCAGAGGTGAAGGTGATCGATGCTGCGGTGAAATACGGTTATGATTCCCCCGACAGCTTTGCCAAGGCGTTCCAGCGGTTTCACGGCATTACGCCATCACAGGCTCGAGAGCCGGGTGCACCGCTCCGTTCTTTCGCACCGATGCATATCAAAATCACACTGGAAGGTGGAAATATGTTAGATTATCGTATTGTTGAAAAGGCGCCGTTTACCATTGTAGGCACCAAGAGACAGTTCAACGCAGACACAAGCTGTCAGGAGATTCCTAAATTCTGGAATGAATGGCTGGCACAGGGAGAAGATCGTCCGATTAAGGGCGTCTTTGGTGTATGTGTCAATACGAAGGGGAAGGACTTCGATTACTGGATTGCGGATCTCTATTCCCCTTGGGAGGAAATACCGGAAGGTTGTGAGACCAGAGTGATTCCGGGAAGCTTCTGGGCGCAGTTTCCGTGCACCGATGAAACAGTGCAGGATACAAACACAAAGATCTGGTCAGAGTGGCTGCCTGCGCTTCAAGGGTATTCCCTTGCGGGAGAACACTCCGTCGAGGTTTATCTTCTCCCTGAAGACGGGTCAAATGAATTGAGGGTTTCCATCTGGGTGCCGCTGAAGAAAAACTGAACATAAAACCAAGCCTCTCCTCCATACCCGGAAGAGAGGCCTTTTTCGTTTGCTGTTTCTGAATCGCAGCGGACGTTTTACTTATCATCAGGCATTTTCAGCGGATAAAAGAACTACCGTCTCCACATGCGCGGTGCCGGGGAACATATCGACGGGGGTGACGGCCTGAATGCGGTAGCCGCTTTCCGTGAACTGCTTCAGGTCACGCGCGAGGGTGGCGGGATCGCAGGAAACATAGACGACGCGCGCGGGACGCATCGCCGCAATGGTCGCGATCAGCGCGGTGTCGCAGCCCTTGCGCGGCGGATCAATGACAATGACATCCGGCTGCTCACCGCGCTCGAAAAGGAGCTTGGCTGCGTCGGCGGCATCGCCGCAGATAAACTCCGCATTTCGGATATGGTTGCGCACGGCGTTGCGCTTCGCATTTTCGACCGCCTCCGGAACAATTTCTGCACCGATCAGTTTTTTCGCGCGTTTTGCCATGGAAAGGCCGATTGTACCCGTGCCGCAGTAAAGATCCAGCAGCGTCTCCCGGCCGGTCAGCGCGGCGTATTCGGCCGCTTTTTCATACAGGGCCTCCGCCTGCGTGCGGTTTACCTGATAGAACGCATGCGGAGCGATCTCAAACTCCAGCCCGCAGAGCGTGTCCGAAATCGTGTCCTTGCCCCAAAGCGTGCGGCATGTCCTGCCCAGCACAACATTGGTCCGGTCCCGGTTCGTGTTGAGTATCACGCCGGTAATGGACGGCACCGCCGCGCGCAGCAGCGCTGTGAGACGTTCCTCACCGTGCAGTGCGCCGGCATTTGCGACGACACAGACCATCATCTCGCCGCTCTTTTCACCGCGGCGCATATACAGATGGCGCAGAACGCCGGTATGCGCCGCTTCATCATAGATGCTCTCCCCCGTTTCGGCCTGCCACAGACGGAAGGCTTCCGCCGCGCGGTCAAATTCCTCTGGCTGGAGCAGACAGGTATTCGTATCCACAATGCGATGGGAATTGACGGCATAAAAGCCGAGCTGCATCGTGCCGTCCTTCGCGGCGCCGACCGGGAGCTGACACTTGTTCCGATAGCGGCCCCGGGCGGGTGCGCCAATGATCGGCTCGATGCGGATACCGGCAAAGCCGCCGATCCGCTCGAGGGCATCGCGCACGCGCTGCGCCTTTACGGCAAGCTCCGCTTCATACCGGATATGCCGGTACACGCAGCCGCCGCACTGCGCCGAAACCGGACAGTCCGGTTCGATCCGGTCCGGAGACGGCTCAAGCAGGCTTTCAAGGCGGCCGAACGCATATTTTTTCAGCACCTTGACCACGCGGACGACGCAGCGGTCTCCGATGGCCGTGCGCGGAACAAAGACCGCCATATTCTCACAGCGGCAGATTCCGCTGCCCTCGGCAGTCATGGCCGTAATCTGCGCTTCAAATAAATCGTTTTTCTTCATCATGCAGAAATCCTCCGGTGAAACATTCTGCCCCGGCATGCCGAATCGGGCAGGAAATATGCGGATTATTCGGAAATATTTTTTGCCGCGCAGGAAACCTGTATGTTTCACGGCAAAAGATGTACCATGTTGAGTATACAATATGCACATAAAAATCAGTTGTTATTTGTGCGGTACAGGCAAAAGGGAGATTGTCTAAAAAAGCGTTGACAATCGATATTTTCATCGCTATAATGAAACCATAACAAATGATTATGAGCCCGGCGGTAAGGATTTACCGCGACTTTTCAATACAACTCCTCCCCAAAAGAGAGCAAAAGGCGAGATTTATTCTCGCCTTTTGCTCTTTTCTGCGTCAAAAGGCCGGCGCTCAGGAGACAACATTGACCGGACATCCGTCCAAAAATGCACGCAAATTATCGGCAACCACGCGGATCAGCCGCAGCCGCGCGTCGCGGGAAGCCCAGGCGATATGCGGTGTAAGGATGCAATTCCGCGCAGTCAGCAGCGGATTATCGGCTTTCGGCGGCTCATCCGTCAGCACATCGAGACCAGCGCCCGCGAGCCGGCCGCTGTTCAGCGCATCTGCCAGCGCATGTTCATCCAGAACCGCGCCGCGCGCCGTGTTGATCAGCAGCGCCGTGGGCTTCATCCAGGCAAGCACCTGCGCATTCACCAGACCGCGCGTACCTTCATTCAGCGGGCAATGAAGCGAGACCACATCCGCTCTGCGGAAAAGCGTCTCAAAATCGACCCACGCACAGCCCTCAGGCAGCGCGCGCCGGGTACGGCTGTTCACGATAACGTGCATGCCGAACGCCAGTCCCAGCTTTGCGGCCGCCTGTCCGATATGGCCAAAGCCGAAAATACCGAGCGTTTTGCCGTGCAGCTCAATCAAGGCGTGCGAACTGTGGCTCATGGTGATTGCGTCGTTCCAGCCGCCTGCACCGGTCACGGCACTGACCGCGCCCGTATGATTGCACAGCTCAAGGAGCAGCGCAAAAGCTTGCTGCGCAACGGTCTCCACGCAATACAGCGGCACATTGCAGACGGTAATGCCCTTTTCGCGCGCAGCCTGAATGTCGATGGTGTTATAGCCGGTGGCCAGCGTGCCGATATAGCGCAGCTTTGGCAGCGCATCCATCACGGCGCGGCTCATGACAATGCGGTTCATAATGACCGCCTCCGCGTCCTGTGCGCGCGCCGTCACGAGCTCGGCCGGCGTTGCATCATACGCCGCAACCGTTCCGATTTCCTCGAGCGGCGCCCACGAGACGTCGCCGGGGTTTGTCGTCCCGCCGTCCAGAATCACAATTTTCATGCCGCTGCCCTCCGCATATCCGTATCTATTCGTCCTCTGCAAAGCCGCGCCCGATTTTGCGGCAGGCTTTGCGGTTATTATACCGCATTCCCGCCTTGCTTTCAACGCCCAGTTTTGCAAAATCGCCCGTCGTCGAAATTTATAAATTTTCGTCATTCGGGGCTGTTCATCGTGCTTTTCTTTTGGTATACTGATTTTGTATACGCATGACTGGTGAGGGAAGAGGCTATGATACTCCGCAAATACGAATCCGCCGACTGCGCGGCGATGGCCGCACTGTTTTACGACACGGTGCATACGGTCAACGCGCGGGATTACACGCCGGCACAGCTCGACGTCTGGGCAACGGGCCATGTCGATCTTGACGCATGGAATCGCTCCTTTCTCGACCACTTCACGGTTGTCGCCGATGAAGGCGGCACGATCATCGGCTTCGGCGATATAGACGGCACCGGCTATCTTGACCGGCTGTATGTGCACAAGGATTATCAGGGACGGGGAACGGCATCGGCCATCTGCGACGCGCTGGAGGCCCACGCGGCCGGAAAAGCCGTCACAACACACGCCTCGATTACCGCAAAGCCGTTTTTTAAGCGTCGGGGCTATCGGGTCATCCGTGCACAGCAGGTGGAGCGCGGCGGCCTGCTGCTGACAAATTTTGTGATGCGGCTTTCGCGCGGATAAGCCGAAGCCGCCGGCATACCGGACTGCACCGCGGCTTCGGGCATTCCCCGGCCGGGCGGACGCCGCCGGATACCGCAGGATATCCATACACAAAGAGGAGGAAATCATGGAGCGCAAACAAAGCGATCACTATAATTATACCTTCGGCACGCTCTCCGCGTTCGGCATTATTTTTGTTGTGCTCGGGCATGTCAAGTGCAATATTCTGGCTTTTGACAACTGGCTTCCGTATTATGCGTTTCACATGCCTTTATTCGCCTTTATTTCCGGGTATTTCTACAAATCCGAAAATGAACATGCCCCTGCAAAATACATCCTCAAAAAGGTCAGGACACTGCTTCTCCCCTTTTTTGTGTGGAATTTAATTTACCTGACCTTTCAGACCGTTCTCAGCCGCTGGGGCTTTGACATCGGGCGCACGCTTTCCCTGTACAATCTGTTTGTGTGGCCTTGGACGCAGAACCAGCCCATCGGCTTCAACGTCTCCAGCTGGTTTATCATCGCGCTCTTCCTGACGGAAATGTTCAATTTCCTGATCCGCCTGATTTTTTCCAGACTGCACATCACCAATGAAAACGTCATCCTGATTCTGCACCTTGTGTTAACCGTTCTGCTGGTAACCTATCTCCGCGCGGGCGAAGTGCAGGGCCTGTGGAGCAACATCCTCCGTTCCGTATACCTGCTGTTTTTCTATCAGCTCGGGCATTGGTACCGGGTGTGCGGGGAAGCACGGGACACGGCAAACCATTTCGTCTATTTTTCCGTTCTGATTGCCGTTCAGATGATGATCAAATTCTACTACCCCACGCTGACAACCTCCGTATTCCGCTGCGGCGAGCTGACGGAATACCCGATCGCCATTCTCGAGCCTGTCATCGGCATTGCTTTCTGGCTGCGGGTCGCCAGACTGACCTCAGCCTTT
>JBJEOO010000205.1:0-8511 GCA_051880755.1 Hominenteromicrobium sp. | reverse complement strand
GAAGAAATAACCTCGCTGTCGCTGGTTGCGGAGAAATCGAGGCCGAAAGGCTCGAGCTTCTCCTTGATTTCCTTGGCGTTCGTCACATTGCCGTTATGCACGGTCGCGATGCGCCCCGTGAGGAACTCCGTGACAAACGGCTGAACGTTTTGGATCGTGTTGGAGCCGGTCGTGGAATAGCGTGCGTGACCGACGCCGGCCTTTCCCTTCGGATAGCCCATCAGAACCTCCGAGGTAAAGACATCGTCGACTAAGCCGACGTTTTTGTGGCAGGTGATCGCATTGCCGCTGCATGTGGCAATGCCGGCACCCTCCTGCCCTCTGTGCTGCATGGCCAGAAGCGCATTGTATGTGATGCCCGCCGCCTCCGCATAATCGGTTTTATCCGAAATACTGACGCCGAAAACCGCGCATTCTTCGTGCAGCTTATCGCCGCACAGTTCGGAAAAACGGGAATTTCCGGTCATAAGGCCTACATTGCTCATAGGGATCACACTCCTGCTCAATCAGTCATACGTCTTCAGAATATTCTCCGCAACGTTCCGCTTGGATGTCCGCATATCCATCGCCTGTTTTTCGATGTACCGGTGCGCCTGCTGCTCGCTCATGCGCAGATACTCGACCAGGATACACTTGGCTCGCGCAACGATCCGGATTTCCTCCATTTTTGTCTGGAGCTTCTTGTTTTCATTGTCAAACCGGCGCCAGCGATTCTGCGTAGCAATCAGCAGCCGGAGCGCCTGATAAAACAGCGGTTTTGCAACCGGCTTCTGGATCGTCAGAACGCCGTACGGTTCCACCTTGGCGCTCACCTGATCAAAAAGCTCGCTCTTCACAATGAGCATGGCACCCGAAATTGCTTTCTCCACCACATGCATGGCCAACTCATGCCCGAACTCATCCGGCAAGGGCGTATTGACGATCACGAGATCATAGCTGTTCTGCAGCAGGAGCCGACGTGCCTCTCCGCCGTTCAGAACCGTGGAAATCGGGTAAAATTCGTTTGGAGACAGCAGCTCCGTGATATACGCCGCGCCCTTCTGCGTACCGGAAACAATCAGAACGCTGTGCTGGGCTATACCGTTCATCATCGGCCGCACCCCATTCAAGCGCCATGCCGATCGGAACCGAACGTCTGGATGAAGGTTTTGATAAAGTACTCCGGGAACACATTCCGGATAAAGCTGCTCTTTTCAAAGAAGCAGAGCGCTTCTTCCGCAGATTTCGGCAGCTTTGCGCTGTTTTCGCGCGTTGAATCCGGCTTCTGCAGCTTTGTCTTTTTCAGGAAGCCGTCCAACCCGGCATAAATCAGCGCGGCATACGCCAGATACGGGTTTGCCGTGGAATCCGGAGAACGCACCTCAATTGTTTTGGAACCCGCCTTTTTATAGGCAAAACAATGACGGCTTGTCTCCGACCAGGAAACGAATTCAGGCGCGCCGAATGCACCGAGCCGCTTATACGAATCGGGCGTCGGATTCAGAATCGCCGTGATCTCCGCCGCATGCGCCAGAATGCCGGCAAGGAAGTTCTCCGAGCAGTCCCGGTCACGCATTGTCGGGGTAAGCGTGATGTGGAATCCGTTTCCGTCCTTTCCGGGAATCGGGATCGGATCGAAGGAGGCTGTCAGGCCGTTGCGCGCAGCCATCATTTTGACGACAGACTTGTAGGTAACCACGTCGTCTGCCGAATGAATGGCGGAGCTGTGGCGAAAATCAATGATATTCTGCCCGGGTCCTCCGCTGTGATGGGAGCTTTGAGGCGTAATGCCCATATCCTCCAGGGTCAGACAGATTTCGCGGCGAACATCCTCACCCTTGTCCTCAGGCGCCGCATCCATAAAGCCGGCGTTGTCAAAGGGAATATCGGTCGGATTGCCTTCCTCATCATTTTTAAAGAGATAGAACTCGTTTCTTGCCCCAAATTCAAATATTATACCATGAAGCTTTGCAATGTCAACCGCCTTTTTCAGGATACCGCGGCAGTCGATGTCAAAGCCGCTGCCGTCCGATCTGCGAATATCGCAGAAAAAGCGGACGACGCGCCCGTGCGCGGGCCGCCACGGCAGAAGCGACATGGTGGACGTATCGGGTACAAGATACAGCTCACTGTCGTGCTCTTTTTCAAAGCCCTTGATCCGTGAAGCGTCGATCGGGATTCCCCGTTCAAACGCATCCGGAAGCAGATTTGGCTGAATCGCGATGATCTTCTGCCTGCCGACAACATCGCAGAACGCCATTTTGATGAATTTCACGTCATTGTCCGCAATAAATTCCGTGACTTCCGATTCCGTATAATGCATGCGCTGAAACCATTCCTTTCCGCAGCCGGGATTCCTGCCGGCCGCAACCGCACGGATTCAGCTGAAAACACGCGGTTTCAGCCCGTTTCCGTATCGGTTAATTATAGCATAAAAGCCGTTTATTTGACAATCAACAGAACGCACAATGTTTTGCGGCAGAACAAGCGGTGTGTTGGCGCACAGCGCCGAACGGTTCCGCCGCCGGTTTCAGCGCTTTTGCCGCTCAATTTGTCACATAGAGCTGCTTATACGGATTTTTCGTATTCGGCTTCAGGACGTAGTAACGGCTTGAAAGCAGTGCCTCTGCGTCTGCGCCGAATTTCTCGCAATAGCGCCGGATCAGCGGCTCTGCGATTTTCATATCCTCAGGCGACGCAATATCCGCGATCACCTGACCCGGCAGATCCTTCGGCAGATGCTCCGTGCGCAGAAAGATGCGCCCGCCGTGCATGCCTGTGCCGCAGAAATTGCCGACCGGCTGACGGTCCTCACACCCGATACCGAGCACGATAATCACGCCGCCCGCCTGATATTCACCGAGAAAGCTGCCGGTCTTTCCGCCGATGACGAGCACCGGAACCTTCTCCTTGTATTCCTTCATATGGATGCCGGCGCGATATCCGGCATCGCCCTGCACATAAATGCTGCCGCCGCGCATCGCGTAGCCGGCCGCATCGCCTGTGCTGCCGTGTATGGTGATTTCACCCGCGTTCATCGTATCGCCCGTTGCATCCTGCGCGTTGCAGTTCAGGATGATCTGCGCGCCGTCCAGATACGCGCCGAGCGCATTGCCCGGCACCTCGTTGAGGACGATTGTCCCTTCGCTTTGGCCAGCGCCGATGTAGCGCTCGCCGATCGCGTATTGCTTCTGTGCCATCTGCGTTTCCCCCTTACTGCTTTCTGGAAAGAAGATTCCGGCGGGCATTCGAGGTGAACGCCATCAGCTGCGGCTTTTCGCAGATCAGGCCGAAATCAATGGTGCTGAGCGGTGTGCGGTTTCGGATCAGCGCCGTGTAAATACCGGCGCGCGCAACATCGCCGATCAGAATGTAGCCCTTGAGCAGATCGTCTTTATAGAAAAGGATTTTATAGTTTTCCCCGTCTTTTGCAGTATATGTCTCGCCGTCATAGGCGCCTGCCGTGATAATGTGCAGCCCCATAAAGCCAATGGCATTCATCGGGATGGCGTTGTCAAAGCTCGCGCGGCCGCCAGCCATGTTGACGCCTGCGGTATGGCCCTGCATATAGGCGTTCGGCAGCAGCGCCAGAACGCGGTTCACACCGGCGGAAATATCAAAGCTCTCCGCGCAGTCACCCGCGGCATATACATCGGGCAGCGTCGTTCTGCCTGTGCTGTCCGCGGCAATACCGCGGCGCACCGCGCCGCCGGCATCTTTGACCAGCGATACGGCCGGGCGGACGCCGACTGCAATGACAAGCACGTCAAAATCGATGGCAGCACCGCTCCGGAGTACCGCATGGCCGCCGTCAAACGCCGACACCGTATCGTTCAGATAAAACGTCATGCCGTGCTTTTCCAGATACGCGCGCACGATACCGGAGCCTGTCTCATCCAGAATACTCGGCAGAACACGGTCCGCCATATCGACAACCGTGATGGATTTCACGCGTTCCGCGATGCCCTCCGCGCATTTCAGGCCGATCAGACCCGCGCCGATAATCAGCACGCGGCTTTCCGGCGTCAGCGCATTTTCCAGCGCCTTTGCGTCATCCAGAGACATAAACGTGAACGCCTTCTCCACCGTTTCCAGTCCCTGCATCGGCGGGATAAACGGCGTGGAGCCGGTTGCCACAAGCAGCTGTTCATACGGAATGACCTCGCCGTTTTCCAGCTGCACCGTCTTCTTTTCCGCGTCAAGCTTCTCCGCTTTGACGCCGAGCTTTGCCGTCACGCGGTTATCCGTGTAGAAGCTGTCCGGGCGGTATTTCATGCGCTGCTCATCCGTTTTGCCCTCAAGCAGATAGGAAATCAGTGGGCGCGAGTATGTATGATGTTTTTCCGAGGAAATCAGAACGATCTCTCCGTCCGCATCCACGCTGCGGATGCCTTCCACGCAGCCGATTGCCGCAGTGGAGTTGCCGATGATTACATATTTGGACATACCGCTCACTCCCTTTCCTCAAAGATAATCGCCTTGTTCGGGCAGCCCTGCACGCAGGCCGGCCTGCCGCCCGCATTCTCGATGCACAGCTCGCATTTCTGCATGACACCTGAATCCGACGGCATAATCGCGCCGTAGGGGCAGACCAGCACACAGGTATGGCAACCGACGCATTTGTTCTGATCGATGCAGACCACACCGTCCTTGATGGACAGCGCGCCTGCTATACAGCTTTTCACACAGATCGGATCCGTGCAGTGACGGCAGGAAACCGCGAAGCTGATATGATTATCCCCTTCAATCTGAATGCGGGGATTGATTTTGCGATCCTTGAGCGCCTTGATCATGCTGGATTTTCCGGAGTTTGCAAACGCGCAGTAATACTCGCAGAGATGACAGCCGAGGCACCATTTTTCATCCACATAAACTCTTTTCATGTCGATCGTCCTTTCCGCGTTATTCGCCCGCATGCTTGATCCCGAGGATCTGCAGTTCTTTCTCGTTCAGACCGACGCCGCGGAGCATCAGACGGTTGCCGCGGAGCGCTTCGATGGAGTTGATGCCCATGCCGCCCATCATTTCCTTGATCTCATGCTCCCAGGCCGTGACGAGATTCACGAGGCGCTTGTAGCCGATTTCCGGATTCAGGCGCTTGACGAGATCCGGCCGCTGGGTCGCAATGCCCCAGTTGCACTTTCCGGTCTGACAGCTTCTGCACAGATGGCAGCCGAGGGCGAGCAGCGCCGCTGTGCCGATATAGCAGGCGTCTGCGCCGAGCGCGATGGCCTTGACAACATCGGCGCTGGAGCGGATGGAACCGCCGACAACCAGCGAAACGTTGTTGCGGATGCCCTCGTCGCGCAGGCGCTGATCAACCGCCGCGAGCGCCAGTTCAATCGGAATGCCGACGTTATCCCGGATGCGGGTCGGCGCTGCGCCCGTGCCGCCACGGAAACCGTCGATCGCGATGATATCCGCGCCGCTGCGCGCAATGCCGGAGGCGATAGCCGCAACATTATGAACCGCCGCAATCTTGACAATAACCGGCTTTTTATAGCCGGAGGCTTCTTTCAAAGAGAAAACAAGCTGGCGCAGATCCTCAATCGAATAAATATCGTGATGCGGCGCCGGGGAAATCGCGTCGGAGCCTTCCGGAATCATACGCGTGCGGGAGACGTCACCGACAATCTTTGCGCCGGGCAGATGGCCGCCGATGCCGGGCTTTGCGCCCTGACCCATTTTGATTTCGATCGCTGCGCCCGCGCTGAGATAGTCCTTATGAACGCCGAAACGGCCGGAGGCTACCTGAACAATGGTGTTTGCACCGTATTTGTAAAAATCCTGATGCAGACCGCCCTCGCCGGTATTGTAATAGATGCCGAGTGCCTCGGCCGCGCGGGCAAGGCTTTCATGCGCATTGTAGCTGATGGAGCCGTAGGACATTGCGGAAAACATAATCGGCACCGAAAGCTCAAGCTGCGGGGTGATATCCGTCTTAATGTTTCCGTTTTCGTCGCGTTCGATTTTCGACGGCTTCTGTCCGAGGAAGGTTTTGGTTTCCATCGGCTCACGGAGCGGGTCAATGGACGGATTGGTAACCTGAGAAGCATTGATCAGAATCTTATCCCAGTATACCGGAAGCGGCTTCGGGTTGCCCATGGAGGACAGAAGCACGCCGCCGCTGCCGGCCTGACGATAAACCTCCATGATGGTTTCGCCGGTCCAGTTTGCGTTTTCCTTAAAGGTATGCGTCGTTTTCACGATCTTCAGGGCGCGTGTCGGGCAGATGGACACGCAGCGGTGGCAGTTGACGCACTTGCTTTCGTCGGAGAGCATCATTTTCAAATCATCGTCGTAGGCGTGCACCTCATTGGAGCACTGTCGCTCACATGCCCGGCATGCTATGCAGCGCGTCTGGTCGCGGACGACCTCGTACTGCGGATACAAAAAGTCGATTGCCATTTTATTTCAACCTCGTCTTTCTAAAGGGAACATTCCGTTTCAGTCGTTCTTCCGATCCAGCGTAAAGATTACCGGTTCGCCGCCTGCCGGCGCCCAGACTTTGTCCAGCTCCGGCTGAATCACGCGGATGGCGGATTCCTCGCTTGCGATATAAACCATGTCGTCCTTTTCACCGACAACCATGGATCGAAGCTTCAGACGGTCGTTCAGCGCCATGATGCCGCCGGTGAAGCCGACCAGAATCGAAAACGGCCCGGTCACAAGCAGACCCGCATAGACGTTGCGCAGATACGTCAGCCGTTCACGCTCTTCGGGAGACTTATTCTGAATCGTCGTCCAGAACGGCGCCGCAATCACATGCGCAACCTCTTCAAGCGTAAGGCCCTGCCGGCGCACCAGATAATCGAAAATATATGTGATGACCTCCGTATCCGTCAGCAGGTTGCAGTTATAGCCATACATCTCAATGAAGCGCCGGTTGGCGTCATAGGAGGAAATCTCACCGTTATGGACGATGGAATGATCGAGCAGCGCAAACGGATGCGCGCCGCCCCACCAGCCCGGGGTATTCGTCGGATAACGGCCGTGCGCCGTCCAGCAGTAGCCGGCATATTCTTCGAGCCGGTAGAAGCGTCCGACATCCTCCGGATAACCGACTGCCTTGAAAACGCCCATATTCTTGCCGCTGGAAAAAATATACGCGCCATCTATATAGGTATTCACACGGTTGACACACCGCACGACGAATTCGTTTTCATCCAGCTGGCTTTCCGCCAGCTTGGTGTGCAGCGGCGTGACAAAATAACGCCAGATCAGCGGCTCGTCGGTAATCTGCGGAATTTTCCGGATCGGAATTTTCGAGAGGTTCACCACGTCGAAATGCTCGTCGATGAACCTTTCGCATTCTTCCCTCGCCTTTACATTATTATAGAAAACATGGAACGCATACTGCTCGGCATATTCCGGATAGATTCCATAGCCGGCAAAGCCGCCGCCGAGACCGTTGGAACGTTCATGCATGATTTCAATGGATTTGATAATATCGGAACCGTCCAGACGTTTGCCGCTTCTGGAAAAGATTGAGGATACGGCGCATCCCGAAGGGATTCGGAAATCGCCTGCTGCATGCTTGCCTTCCTTGAGCATGAAAACTGCCCCCTTATGATTTTTGAGTATGAAAAAAAGCCTGATAATACATCCAATGCCTGCAAGGCCGCAGACCGAACCGCCTTCCCTGCCGGGAAGAGACGGGAACACCGCCGCAGTCGACCATCCGCCTCCGCATACAGAGACGCCGCAGAACCGCAGCCGCATTCAGAAATGTGTATTATCAGACTTCATTGTCTGGCAACTATTATATATCCGCATGGAGATGCTGTCAAGATATTTTTTCATCTTTTTGAATCTTTTCAAACAGGCCTTGTCATTTTAAGAAAAGCTCCGGCAAAAAAATCCCTAAAACATTTTCCTCCATGCAAGACCATCTTGTGCATCCTGCAAATTCAAAAAAAATGAAAAAAATAGTGTTGACAAATCCGTTCCGGCGTTGTAAAATGCAACACGTAGCATAGCAAAGGCGCTGTGGTTGGTGATCCCAATCTCAGCGCCTCTTTTTTTAGGAAAACAGATTTTGCCATGCTCCCGATGAATTTGCTAATCTTATTGAAGGAAAGAGTGGTTTTCATGAGCTGCACAACACAGAAAAGTGTGCCTGATCTTTTCGCAAGCATGGTCTTCAACGACGGTGTTATGCGGGAAAGACTGCCGAAGGACGTGTACAAATCCCTGAGAAAGACAATTGACGACGGCAAGGATCTGGATATCACCGTCGCAAATGCCGTTGCAAACGCAATGAAGGACTGGGCGATCGAAAAGGGCGCCACACACTACACACACTGGTTCCAGCCGATGACCGGCATTACCGCCGAGAAGCACGACAGCTTCATTTCCCCGACGGCCGACGGCCGCATCATCATGGAGTTCTCCGGCAAGGAGCTGATCAAGGGCGAGCCGGATGCTTCTTCTTTCCCCTCCGGCGGTCTGCGCGCCACCTTCGAGGCAAGAGGCTACACCGCATGGGACCCGACTTCCTATGCATTTATTAAGGATCATTCCCTGTACATT
>JBJEOO010000204.1:0-8511 GCA_051880755.1 Hominenteromicrobium sp. | reverse complement strand
GCACCCGCGATAAAGCCCTGCATCTTCGGCGTGCTCTCACGCTTTGGCTGCTGTTTTTTTCTTGCCATAATTTGCCCTCCTCTCTGCGACCGGATCAGGAAACATCCAGATCGTCGAGGTATTCGCTACCGTGCTCGGCGATGTAGTCCTTGCGCCCCGTGAGGTCGTCGCCGAGCAGAATGTCAAACATCTGCGCCGTGCGCGCCACGTCGCCGGGCTTGACCTGAATCAAGCGGCGCGTTTTCGGGTTCATCGTCGTCAGGTTCATCATATCCGGATCGTTCTCGCCGAGACCCTTTGAGCGCTGAATCGTATACTTCTGCCCCTTGAGCTGCTCAAGGAACTGTTCCTTTTCGCGCTCGTTGTAGGCGAAATACGTCTTGTCCTTCGCCGTGATCTCATACAGCGGCGACTCCGCGATGTACACCTTGTTCTGCTCAATGAGGTCGGGCGTAAGCCGATAGAGCATCGTCAGGAGCATCGTGCGGATGTGAAAGCCGTCGACGTCCGCATCGGTGCAGAGAATGATCTTGTTCCAGCGCAGCGCGTTGATGTCGAACGACGCGATGGACTTGTTCGCCTTCGTTTTCACCTGCACGCCGCAGCCGAGCACCTTGATGAGATCGGTGATGATCTCGCTCTTGAAAATCTTGTCATAGTCGGCTTTGAGACAATTCAGGATCTTACCGCGAATCGGCATGACCGCCTGATAGTTCGGGTCGCGCGCCTGCTTGACCGCGCCGAGCGCCGAATCGCCCTCCACGATGAAGATTTCGCGCTCGGAAACATCCTTGCTGCGGCAGTCGACGAATTTCGCAACGCGCCCGGTGATGTCCATTTTCGCCGTCAGCTTGCCCTTGAGGTTCAGGCGCGTTTTTTCGGCATCCTCGCGCGAACGCTTGTTGATAAGCACCTGCGCGCCGATCTTCTCCGCCTCCATCGGGTTTTCGATGAAATAGACCTCGAGGTTATGGCGGAGCATTTCCACCATGGCTTCCTGAATGCCCTTATTGTTGATGGCCTTCTTGGTCTGGTTTTCGTAGGAGGTCATTGTGGAAAACGAGGACATGACGATCACGAGGCAGTCCTCGACATCCTGAAACTTGATCTTGCTTTCAGACTTATTGTATTTGCCGTTCTGCTTCAGATAGGCATCGATCTGGTACACAAAGGCGTTCTGCACGGCCTTGTCCGGCGCGCCGCCGTATTCCAGCCAGCTTGAGTTGTGATAATACTCGGTGACATGCAGGCGGTTGGAGAACGCCACCGCCGCGTTGATCTTCACGTTATAAAGCGGAAGATCCGCGCGGTCGCGCACTTTTTTCTCCGACTGCCAGAACTGAATGGAGGTCAGCGCGTCGTCGCCGCAAAGCTCGCGGACATGGTCCTCAATGCCGTTTTCATAGCAGAAAACCGTTGTCTCAAATTTCTTCGGCGCAACCTCGTTTTTAAAGATGAACTTGACGCCGGCGTTGACGATGGCCTGCCGCCGGATCGTATCGATATAATACTCCGCCGGCACTGCGATATCGGTGAACACCTTGAGGTCGGGCTTCCAGCGGATGATGGAGCCTGTCCCTTTTTTGCCGTACGGCTCTTTCTGCAGACCGCCGACGTTTTCGCCGTGTTCAAAGTGGAGCGTATAGCGGAAGCCGTCGTAGCGGATATCCGCATCCATATATTCCGAAGCATACTGCGTGGCGCACAAACCGAGACCGTTCAGGCCGAGCGAAAAGTCGTAGTTGCCGCCGTCGTTGTTGTTGTATTTGCCGCCCGCGTACATTTCGCAGAACACAAGCTCCCAGTTATAGCGGTTTTCACGCTTGTTGAAATCGACCGGGATGCCGCGGCCGTGATCCTCCACCTCGACGGAATGGTCGGCAAAGCGTGTAACGGTGATCTCCCTGCCGAAGCCCTGCCGCGCCTCATCGATGGAATTGGAAAGAATTTCAAAGATGGAGTGTTCGCAGCCGTCCAGCCCGTCCGAGCCGAAAATGACGGCGGGACGAAGCCGGACGCGGTCCGCGCCCTTCAGACTTGTGATGCTCTCATTGCCGTAGTTTTGCTTTTTTGCCATCTGACGTTTTGTTCCTTTCCGCTGAATACACCCATAAACAAACGTAAAGGGAATGCGCACGTCATTCCCTTTCGTTTCAGGTTAGTCCAGTTTTTCTGTATTCTGCCCCTCGGCCTGCGCCGGCATTTCCGCCGGCTCAGCCGCCGCAGCCGGATTGGCTGAGGACGGAAGCAGTCTGCCTTCGATAACGGCGATAAACTCATCCGCATCCAGCTTTTCGCGCTCAAACAGCACCGCAGCCAGACGATGCAGGAGATCGATATGATCGGAAAGCACCTTCTCGGTTTTCCTGTACGCCTCGGAAATGATCGATTTGATTTCCTCGTCGATCTCCGCCGCCGTCTCCTCGGAATAGTTGCTGACATGCCCCATTTCCTTGCCGAGGAACGGGTTGCTGCTGTCCGCGCCGTAGGTAATCGGCCCGAGACGATCGCTCATGCCGTACTTGGTGACCATCGCGCGGACAATTTTGGTCGCGCGCTCAATATCGTTGGAAGCGCCGGTGGAGATATCATCGAGCACGAGCGCTTCGGCGACACGGCCGCCGAGCAGCACGATCAGCTCTTCCTTCATCTCATTGCGGCTCTGATACGATTTGTCCTCCGTCGGCAGATGCATTGTATAACCGCCTGCCATACCGCGCGGTATAATCGAAATCTGATGAACCGGATCCTGAGAATCGCAGTAATATGTGGCGACCGCATGGCCGGCCTCATGATAAGCCGTAAGCTTCTTTTCCTTTTCGCTCATCACACGGCTCTTCTTCTCGGTGCCGACGACAACCTTGATCGTCGCTTCCTCGATCTCGGCCATGGTGATCGATTTATGGTCCTTGCGGGCAGCGAGCAGCGCCGCCTCGTTCAGGAGATTTTCAAGATCCGCACCGGTGAAGCCGGCCGTGGATTTTGCAATGGTGGAAAGCTCCACATCGGGCGCAAGCGGTTTGCCCTTTGCGTGGACGCGGAGAATATCCTCACGTCCCTTGATATCCGGATAACCGACCATAACCTGACGGTCAAAACGGCCGGGACGCATGAGTGCCGGGTCCAGAATATCCGGGCGGTTGGTCGCCGCGATCATGATGACGCCTTCGTTTGCGCCGAAGCCGTCCATCTCGACGAGCAGCTGGTTCAGCGTCTGCTCGCGCTCATCGTGGCCGCCGCCGAGTCCGGCGCCGCGCTGGCGGCCGACCGCGTCGATCTCATCGATGAAGATGATGCAGGGATGATTCTTCTTGGCCTTGTCAAACAGGTCGCGCACACGCGATGCGCCGACACCGACAAACATTTCCACAAAATCGGAACCGGAGATGGAGAAGAAAGGCACGCCGGCCTCACCTGCGACCGCGCGGGCAAGCAGCGTTTTGCCGGTACCCGGAGGGCCGACAAGCAGCACGCCCTTCGGAATGCGCGCGCCAAGCTCATTGAACTTATTCGGACGCTTGAGGAATTCGACGATTTCGCGTAGCTCCTCCTTTTCCTCGTCCGCACCGGCGACGTCGGCAAAGGTTGTGCGGCGCTTTTCATCGCCGATCTGCTTGACCTTGGCCTTGCCGAAATTCATCTGATTCCCGGCTCCGCCGCCCATGCGCTTCATCATAAAGATCCAGAACACGACGAGCAGACCGATCATCAGGAGCGTCGGGATCAGGCTGACAAGCCAGCTTGTTTCCGCCGGGCGGAGGACGTCCTGCACCATTTTGTTTTTCGGATGGGCTTCATTGTACGCCTTGATATCGTCCGACACATCATTGTAGAACAGATTGACGTTCGGCACGGTATACCGCACGATGCTTTCCTTGCCTGCCTCGTCCGTCACCTTAAGCTCCATTTCGCCGGTGCCGAGGTCCAGCTTATACGAGCTGACCTGTCCTTCCTCAAAGTATTCGAGGACATCCGAATAGCGAAGGCTGGACTGATCGCCGCTTTCCCGGCTGAACATAAAGAACAGGACGAAAAAGAGCAGAACCGGTATACCGATGTAAATGGCCAGATTGCGAATGACTTTCTTATTGTTGTTGTTCAAGTTCCGACCTCCCGGAGATATAGTATAGATGCTGTTGAATGCTGTTCAAATCTATGGAAACAGGCATTCTTCCCGCGCGTTATGCGCCGTACACTTCCGGCTTGAGCACACCGACAAACGGAAGATTCCTGTATTTCTCATCATAATCCAGGCCGTAGCCGACGATGAAGGCATCGGGGATGGCACAGCCTATGTACTTGGCGTGTACGTCGACCTCACGGCGCTCCGGCTTATCGAACAGCGTGCAGATTTCGACACTGTTCGGCTCGCGCCCTTTGAGCAGATCGACAAGGTAATGCAGCGTTTTGCCGCTGTCGAGAATATCCTCGACAATGACAATGTCGTAGCCCTTGAGGTTGATATCGAGATCCTTGATGATCTTGACGACACCGGAGGTTTTGGTGCCGGAGCCGTAGCTTGAAACCGACATAAAATCGATACGCGCCGGGATATCGATTGCGCGCATCAGATCGGCCATAAAGGCAACGGAGCCTTTCAGAACGCTGACCAGCAGCAGATTCTTATTGGCGTAATCGCGCGAGATTTCGCGGCCGACGCGCTTGACCATCGCCGCAATTGTCTCCTCGCTGTACAGAATTTCCTGAATATCGTTTAACATTGCATTTGCCATTTTCCTCGTTCCTTTCTCCCTCAGGCCTCAACCGGACTGCGTCTGCACCGTAATCTCCAGTGCCCAGCCCTCCGCCGCCCGAAACGCAAAGCCCTCCGCCGCGCCGGCGCCTTCAATCCAGATGATCCGCCCGTCCAGCTCAAGCAGCAGCAGCTCCGCCCGGTATGCGGCGGGAATCCGCATTTCATTGAGCAATTTCTTGACCGGCTTCGTCACACCGCGCCCGGCAGGTGCAAAACAGTCGCCCGCGCGTCGTGTCCGAATCACCGGAACACCAGTAATTCTATCACAGTCCAACAGGTTTTTAAACAACAAATTATGAACATTCCGGTTCTTTGCTCCGCAATTTATGAATTTTTTGGAAATGATCAGCGTTTTGCCGTTCGGCAGCGGCGTCTTTTCCCCGGCCGCCGGCACGCAGAAGGATTGCGGCGCGCCGGATACAATCGTAAGCGTGTCCTGCTTTGCGGTGAGCTGCACGCCGCCGGGCAGCGTCGCCGAGCCGCCCTCCAGCACGCAGGTCTCCGCCTGAAGAAGGTGCTCGCTGCTCAGTCTGCCCAAAGGCGCAAGGATGATTTCCAGCGCCGCACGCAGCACGGCGCGATGCGCACCGCGCAGCACGGCAAGCGTATAGCCGCACGGGCATTCCGCCGCTTCCAGAAGGCGCTGCGCCTCACCGCGCACAAACGCATTCTGCAGCGCCATGCTTTCGGAAAAGCGTGAAACCGCCTGTGTGAGCTGAGGATTCACCGCCTTCAGCTCCGGGACAACCGTATGCCGCAGACGGTTGCGTGTATAAACGGTTTCCGCATTCGTCGAATCCGTCACATAAGAAAGGCCGTATACCGAACAGAGAAATTCCACCTCCGTCCGGGAAACGCGGAGCATCGGCCGGCGGATTCTGCCGCGGAGCGCGGGAATCCCGGCAGCGCCGTTCGGCCCCATGCCGCGCGCAAGATTCAGCAGAATCGTCTCGGTATTGTCGTCGGCATTGTGCGCCGTCGCGATGCAGTCGTCCGGCGCGGACACCAGGCGGTCAAAGCACGCGTAGCGGACACGGCGCGCGCAGGCCTCCAGTCCTTCTCCGCTTTTCTGCGCCAGAAGCGGCACATTTTCCCGGAAAACCGTGAGCGGGATCTTCAGCCTTCCGCAGTAATCGGAAACAAACGCTTCATCCGCATCCGCCTCCGCTCCGCGGATTTGATGGTTCACATGCACGGCATGCAGCCGCTCCGGGCCGTATTTCTGCAGGAGCAGATACGTCAGCAGAACGGAATCCGCACCGCCGGACAGGCCGATGATGATTTTTCCCGTTTCCGGGAAATCCCAGCACATCCGGCCGAGCACCGACTCAGCTTTCACGGCGGACAACCTCCTGCGAGGTAAAGCGCATGAATTCACCCTGCCAGTGCAGCGGAACCGAACGCAGGTCGCCGTGGCGGTTTTTCGCGACGATGACCTCAGCGCTGTTCTTGTCCACCTCTTCGGGAGAAGCCGCTTCATTCGCATAATACGCGTCGCGGTACAGAAACAGAACGATATCCGCATCCTGCTCGATAGAACCGGAATCTCTGAGGTCGGAGAGCACCGGGCGGTGCTCCTGACGCTTTTCACCCGCACGCGCAAGCTGCGCCAGCGTGACAACGGGGATATTCAGCTCCTTGGCCATGATTTTCAGGCTTCGCGTGATCTCGGAAATTTCCTGCACGCGGTTGTCGATGCGCTTTGCGCTGCTCATGAGCTGCAGGTAGTCGATAATCACGAGGTCGACGTCCTTGAGCCGGCGGATTTTCGCTTTCATTTCCGGAACCGTGATGCCCGGAGAATCATCCAGATACAGCTCCGCTTTGGAAAGGATATCGCCCGCTTCGACGAGACGGGTCCAGTCGTTTTCGGTCAGCTCGCCCGTGCGCAGCTTTGTGCCGCCGACGAGCGCCTCGGTGGAGAGCACGCGGGAAGCAAGCTGCTCCCTGGACATCTCCAGCGAGAAAAAGGCCACGCGCTTATTGCAGGTTACGGAAGCGTGCCGCGCAATATTCAGCGCGAAGCTCGTTTTGCCCATGCCGGGGCGCGCGCCGATGATGATCAGGTCGGAGCGGTTCAGGCCGGTGATCGTATTGTCCAGCTCGCGGATGCCAGTAGGAATGCCGCGGTACAGCTCCTTATCCGGGGAATTGAGCCTGTCCAGCCGGTCAAAGGTCTCAAAGAGAACCTCATTGAGCCGTTGCAGGCCCTTCATGCTTTTGCCCTGGCGTATATCGAAAATGCGCTGTTCCGCCGAATCGAGCAGCAGCGACGTTTCTCCCGCGCCCTCCGTGGCGTCATCCAGAATGCCGCGCGCCGCCTGAATCAGCATACGCACATCGTACTTATCCCGCACAATCGTGCAGTATTCCTCCACGTTGGAGATGCTCGGCACAAGCTGGGCAAGCTGCATCAGGTATACCTTGCCGGTTCCCTCGTCGAAGCTGTCCTCTTCACGCAGCCGCTCGAGCAGCGTTACGAGATCTACCGGTCTGCCCGCCGTGAACATTTCAAGCATCACGCCGTAAATCAGGCGGTTATTCACCTGATAGAAGTAATCGGCGCGCGGAAGCAGCTCCGCCACCGTGGACAGGCAGGACGGCTCCAGCAAAACAGCGCCGAGCACGGACTGCTCCGCCTCCGCGCTGAACGGCAGCACCATGCCGGGCACCGCCGCCGTATTCAGTTCAAAATTTCCGTCCGCCATGCGCACCGTCCCCTTTCAGCACAATCCAATCGTCAGGCTCAGGCCTCCGTTACGGAAACCGAAAGCTTTGCGGTAATGCCCGCATAGAGCTTGATCTCAAATGGATAGGTGCCGAACGCCTTGATGTCGCCGTCAAGGCTGATCTTGCGCTTGTCGATCTCAAAGCCGAACTGCTTCCGGATCTCCTGCGCGATTTCCTTCGCCGTCACGGACCCGAACAGCCTGCCGCCCTGGCCGGCCTTGGCCGTGATGCGCACAATCTTCCCGGAAAGCGCATCGGCCGCACGCTGGGCTTCCTCGGTTTCGCTCTTGATCTTATAGGCCTTGGAGGCCTCCGCGTTTTTCAGCTCATTCATTGCCTGCGCGTTCGCTTCCTTGGCGAGCTTACGCGGCAGGAGAAAATTGCGGGCATATCCGTCGGAAGCATTGATCAGCTCACCCTTCTTGCCCACACCCTTCACATCTGTCAAAAGTACAACCTTCATAAAGAATCTTCCTTTCTGTATTGCAGGCCCTGCAAAAGGCCGGTTAACCTCAGTTTTCGCGCTTCGACGCCTGCGCGAGCTTGCTGTCCAGTACGCGGATCAGCGCTTTGCGGACATCGTTTGTCGTGCTGTTTTTAATCTGCGCGCCCGCCATATTCAGGTGGCCGCCGCCGCCGAATTCCTCAAGCAGAACCTGCACGTTCACATCGCCGAGACTCCGGGCGGAAATACTGATTTCGTTTCCCGTGCGGAAAATGACGAACGACGCGCGCACGCTCTGAATGGAGAGCAGCTCATCCGCCGCCTGCGCCGCCGCGATGCGGATATTCGGGAACTCCCAGTTGGAACAGGCAATGGCGCAGTTCTTGTACACCTCTGCGCCCGCAACAAGCTGGGAACGCTCTTTGTACGTATCGAGTGAATTCGCAAACAGCTTTTTGACCTCCACCGTGTCGGCGCCGCGGCGCTTGAGATACGCGGAGGCTTCAAACGTACGTACGCCCGTTTTCAGCACAAAGTTCTTGGTGTCGAGCATAATGCCCGCGAGCAGCGCCGTCGCCTC
>JBJEOO010000203.1:0-8560 GCA_051880755.1 Hominenteromicrobium sp. | reverse complement strand
CCTGAACCGGGTTGAGAATATCGATTCCCGCCTCAATAATCTGCGGCAGAAGCTGTGAAATTGCGCCGCAGGAATGCAGAAACACATGGATATCGCTGGTATTGTGGACATGCTCGCAGAACTTCTTCAGGAACGGAAGGCAGATTTCATTGTAGCTGTCGGGCGTGCACATCAGGCCGTTCTGGGTGCCGAGATCCGAGTTGACTTCAATGCAGTTGATATACTTGCCCATCTTCTCGTTGACACTGTCAAAGATTTTAATCTGCTCATCGAAAAGCTTTTGGTTGTACTCGATGCAGATTTCCGGATCCGTGAGCATATCACAGGCAAAATCCAGTCCGCCGAAAAACGCGCTGAAGCCCATATACATCGTGTACTTATCGGTTTCCTTATAGATGCGCTCTGCGCGTTTGGCAAAGAGCTTGTGCCGGTCCTCGGTATCCAGATCGTAAAAATCGGGCCAGCCGCCGTCAAAGAAGAATCCGCCTGCCGGCATATAAAGGGTCTGGCCCGCAAATTCCACCCGGTATGCGCCGTTCGGCTGGCGGACGGGATTGAAGTTTTCCGGAACGGTGAACGTATAGCCGGGGCGCGCTTCCCAGCGTTTTGTCTTTTCAAACGGCGGATTCAAAAGGATCGTGTCGACATGGAAGCGTTCGGCAACGTCCTCGTCCACTCTCGCGAGACACTGTACGCAGTCGATCAGCTCAATGCTGTCGGTCGGCAGGCCGAGATACCTGCGCAGATTGGTATAGGCAAACACGGAAATGCCCGTTGAAAAATGAACGCCGAGATCGATGGGCATACGGTCCGGCTGAATATGCTGTACGGCAGCTTTCACTCTTTCTCTGGAGGTCATAAATTCTTTTCCACTCATAGCGTATATTCCTTTCGGCCTGCTCTCGCAGAATTCTGCGGATATTGCGGATATTATATAATTGTTTGATGGACAAGTAAAGAACGGATTCTGCATTCTCTGCGGTCTGATTCTGCAAAACAAGGCGGGGATGTCCACCCTGCCCGGCATGTGGATATCCCCGCCTTCCGCAGCCTGCCGGGCAGGCATAACGGACAAGGGCATGTGCATACCTAATGCCGGGAAAGGAGGCAGCGCTTATGACAGCCTGTCAGAAGGAAATCCTCGAGCGGCGGATCTGCGGAAAGACGATATCCGTCATCCGCATCACGCCGGAGCTTCAGCCGGATGAACGGAACGCCGCAAAAAAAGCCGTCGAACAGCGGCTGTACGGCGTATTCTCGAAATACATACCGGAAAAACCGAACGATCGGGGCTGAACGCCTGCAAAGCGCCTTCAGCTCCGCTTATTTTTGGCGGAGAAAGGAGCCGGCGTGTGCATGTATGACGCCATTTACACAAGACAATCCGTCGACCGGAGCGACAGCATATCCGTGGAAAGTCAGGCCGAATTCTGCAGAAAGGAGGTGACGGGGCAGGAAATCAAGCTCTACACCGACAAGGGATACAGCGGAAAGAATACCGACCGCCCCGCCTTTCAGGCATTGATGCGGGATGTTGAAGCCGGGGAAATCCGCCGCGTCATCGTTTACCGGCTGGACCGAATCAGCCGTTCTGTTCTGGATTTTGCCGCTGTCATGGACGTATTTCAAAAATACGGCATCGATTTTGTCAGCACCATGGAAAAGTTTGACACCGGCACACCCATCGGCAAGGCGATGCTGATGATTGTCATGATCTTTGCGCAGCTTGAACGTGAAACCATCCAGCAGCGTGTCCTCGACGCCTATTCGTCCCGCAGCCGGCGCGGCTTTTATATGGGCGGACGCGTGCCTTTCGGCTTCACGCTCGAGGATACGCAGGTCGACGGAATACGAACCAAAATGTACGCGCCCGTTGAGGAAGAAGCGGATGTTGTGCGCCTGATCTTTGCGAGGTACGCGGACCCGCAGACCTCCTTCGGCGACGTTATGCGGGAGCTGCAGCTTCACGGAATCACCAATCGTGACGGCAGGCCGTTCAGCCGGACCCGCCTGCGCGATATGATCATCAACCCCATATACGTCAGGGCCGATTACCGGCTGTACGACTTTTTCCGGGCGCAGGGCGCCGATCTTGCAAATCCCCCGGAGGATTTTATCGGCTCCAACGGAGCTTATCTCTATTCGGGTGATAACCGAAACCGGAAATCCGCATCTCTGAAGGGCCACACCCTTGTTCTTGCCCCGCACGAGGGCCTTGTGGATGCCGGGACATGGATTCTGTGCCGCTCCAAGTGCCTCAATCACGCAGGCACCGCCAAACCCGTCAAGGCCAAAGCGACGTGGCTCGCCGGCAAGATCAAATGCGCAAGCTGCGGCTATGCCCTTACCCTGAAAGCCTATCCCTGCAAAACCAAGGCCGCCAATCGCTATTACCTTTGCAGCCATAAATACACCGCCGGAAGCTGCGGCTTCGGTTCCATAAACGCCGACCTTGTGGAGGAAATCGTGCTCGATGAAATGCGCGGAAAGCTGACGGAGTTTCCCGCGCTCTCAAACAGCCGGCCGCCGCTGTGCAGTCTGCAGGCCGTCAGGCTGAAATCCCGCATGGAGGCCGCAGACCGGGAAATCGACGCCCTGCTCGGCAGGCTGGCCTTTGCGGACGACACCGCCGCCGGATATGTGAACCGCCGCATTCAAGCGCTGGACGCCGAAAAGAAAGCGCTGCACGCCCAGCTTGCGCAAATTATTGAAAACGACGGGAACCGAGCCGGCGCGATCACCGATTATATGGCGTGCTGGAACGATATCTCCATACGCGACAAGATGATTGTCGCGGACGCTTTGATTGAACGCATCACCGCGTCGCAGGATACACTGGAAATCCGGTGGAAAATCTGAAGCCCGGCAGCCGGCATGCTCTTCACGGTGATTCCTTCGCCGAAGGGCTGCGTATTGCAACGGACCGGCTGGATGCCAGAAACTTCTATGCCTTCAATCCTTCCTTTGACAAATAGTCAAAGACTCAGCAAAGCGGGCGGATCACAGCATCAAGTGATCCGCCCGCCGCTTTTGCCGATTTATGCCTGCCATTCCTCTCTCAGAAGCCCGTACTCGTAGGTATCCTGCCAGATCGGCTCGCCGTCATCATCCCGGAAAAACCAGATGTTTTGGCGCAGATGACCCTCCCGGCGAAAGCCGAGGCGCTCAAGCAGACGCCACGAATGCGCGTTTTCCGGGTTGCACATCGCGATTACACGGCGGACGCCGAGCGTTTGGAACGCATACGAAAGCAGCGCGCCGGCACTTTCGGACGCATAGCCCGCGCCCCAGTATGCGTCGTTGAAGACATAGCCCAGCTCCCAGGTATCAAATTCTCCCTGCGCGAAATACAAATTGCCGATTACCCTGCCGGATTTCAGCGCCACCGCATAAAAAGACGGATCCTCCGCGCGCTCCCGCGCGGCTTGCAGGGCCTCCTCTCGGGTGAACGGCTCATACGGTTCATACCGTACGACTTCGGGTCTGGAAAGATACGCGTACAGATCCTCCGCGTCTTGCTCCGTAAAGCGCCGGATAATCAAACGTTCCGTTTGAAGATTCATAGGTTTTCCTCCGTTTTTTCTTTTTTAAAGCTCTGCAGCCGGTTGGATTGGCACCAGCCGGTGCTTTTGCGCCAATTTTAGCACTCTCTGCTTATGAGTGCTAAAATTAACAGATTGTTCAAGGAAATGAAACATAAAATGCGAAAACGGTGTTTATACTAATACTCGAAAAGAAAAGATGAAAGCAATCGAGGTGGTTCCGATGGAACAGCAGGACAGCGTTCAGCGGCCGACGGATCCGAGCGAACGCGCACACAACCGGTCCGAAATCAGATGAATACAGACACACCGAATTGGAGGCATTGATTATGTTTGAAATGAGACCTTATCACAACAACCGCAGAAACAATATGGCAGCTTATAACCCGTTCCGCGAAATGGACGCAATTGAGCGCAGCTTTTTCGGCGATCCGTTCGGCTTCTTCGGCTCAAGCGCCCTGGAAGCGTTCAAGACCGACATCGTCGACAACGGCAAAGAATATGTGCTCGAGGCGGATCTGCCGGGCTTTGACAAGAAAGACATCCATCTGGACATCAAGGATGACGTGCTGACCATCCATGCGGAGCGCAAGGCCGAGCGCGAGGAAACGAACGAGCAGAACAATTATGTTCGCTGTGAGCGCTCGTGGGGCTCCTACAGCCGCCAGTTTGATCTGAGCGGCATTGACGCCGACAGCATCCGCGCGAAATACGAGAACGGCGTTCTGACGCTGACCATGCCGAAGAAGGAGCAGTACGTCGACACATCCCGCCATCTCGAGATCGAGTAAGACAAAGGCCGCACAGCGGCGGCGCATCATAGAATCAAAGGCCGCGCAGCAGGCATTCTCATCTGCCGCGCGGCCTTTTTCTGTAAAGCACTTCTCCCGCCATCCGCATGCCGGCCGGTATGCGGCGCACCGGATCCCGGTATAGGTTCCCGATCTATTCCGCAGCGGCTGCCAAGTCGTAGTCCCAGAAAACACTGTCGCCTATATATTCACAGTCGGCAAACAAAACCGTATCTGTATCGGGTAGACAGCCAAGCAGCACAAGACCGCCTGTTTTGAGTTTTTTCACAGCTCCACGCATAACCGCATTACCGCAGGCTTTCCACCGCCGCGCGCTCTGCGGGCAGCGCCGCCTTATAGCGGCTGAGGAACGCCTCAAAGCCGGCCATATCCGCTTCCTCGGGTTCAGCGCTGACGCCCTTCGCGCCGGCGAAGATCCTTGCATCCAGATAGTCCTCAAGTGTCTCCGCCGCTTTCCGGTTGACAAGATAGGAAGCGAGCAGCGCCATGCCCCACGGGCCGCCCTCACCTGCCGTTTCCATCACGGAAACCGGCGTGCGCAGCGCGCCCGCCATCAGCTTCTGGCCGACGCCCTTCGCTTTGAAGAAGCCGCCATGGCCGAGCAGCGCGTCCACCTCGACATGCTCCTGCTCGGTCAGAATGTCCATACCGATTTTGAGCGTCGCCACCGCGGAATACAGCTGCGCGCGCGCGAAATTTTCAAAGGTAAACCGGCTGTCGGGCAGACGTGCAAAGAGCGGTCTGCCTTCCTCCAAGCCCGTAATCGGTTCGCCGGAGAAATAGTTGTAGGAAACAAGGCCGCCGCAGTCCGGATCCGCTTCCAGCGCCTTGTAAAACAGCGTGTCCAGCGCAAGCGGCATGGAGCAGGACGCGCCGATTGCCTCGGCAAACGACTTGAACAGCGAGGCCCACGCGTTGATATCCGAAGTGCAGTTGTTGCAGTGCACCATCGCCACAGGCTTGCCGGTCGGCGTCGTGACCATGTCGATTTCGGTGTACACCTTGGAAAGCGCTTTTTCCAGCACGACCATCGCGAAGATGGAGGTTCCCGCGGAGATATTGCCCGTGCGCACGCGGACACTGTTGGTTGCCGTCATGCCGGTTCCCGCGTCGCCCTCCGGCGGGCACAGCGGCGCTCCCGCTTCCAGCGCGCCGGTCGGATCAAGCAGCAGCGCGCCTTCTTCGGTCAGTACGCCCGCCTCTTCACCCGCAAGGCAGACCTGCGGCAGAATATCCCGGATCTTCCACGGGAAGCCCCGATCCGCGTGCAGCGCGTCGAATCGGTCCAGCATGCCGGCGTCATAGGTACACGCCGCACTGTCGATCGGGAACATGCCCGAAGCGTCTCCGATGCCCAGCACCTTCCTGCCGGTCAGCTTCCAGTGCACATAACCCGAAAGCGTGGTGATAAACGCAATATCCCGCACATGCGCTTCGCCGTTGAGGATGGCCTGATGCAGATGCGCGATGCTCCAGCGCTGCGGGATATTAAAGCCGAAATGCTCGGTGAGGTCCGCAGCAGCCTGCTCGGTCATCGTATTGCGCCAGGTGCGGAACGGCACAAGCAGCCGGTCCTCCCTGTCAAAAGCCAGATAGCCGTGCATCATGGCCGAAAAGCCGAGGCCCTTGAGTTTTGTAATCCGCACGCCGTATTTCTCCTGAACCGACTGCGCCAGATTCCGGTAGCTTGCCTGAATGCCGGTCCAGACATCGTCGAGATGATAGGTCCAGATGTTGTTTTCCAGCCGGTTTTCCCAGTCATAGCTGCCGGAGGCAATCGGCGTACCGTCATCGCCGATAAGCACCGCCTTGATGCGGGTCGAGCCAAGCTCGAGACCAAATACTGCTTCGCCTGCGCGGATGAATGCGCCGATTTGATTCTGATCCATATTCCGTCGTCCTTTCGTTCCCGTCCGTTTTTCAGCTTGTACGAACAACATTTCAATTTATCATATCGGAAATGCGCCGATTTTTCAAGAGGTAACATCGCTAAAAAAAGCAGCGCGGTTTTGTCGGGTGTGAAAAAGCTGGGTTTTTTCTGTTTTTCACACAATTTTGCCTTGCTTTTCCGGTTTTTTATTCTATAATATTGTTATCCGGCAGTCTCCGAATGCGGACTGCCGGCTGCGGAAAGCAGCCTTCCGCAGAACCGTGCATTCAGACTATTCTGGGAGGAAGATGTATACATGAACAAAATGAAAGCTGCCATGATCGGGTTCCTGCCGAAGGACAAGGATCCGTATGAAACGCTTGAATCCTACGCGAAAGTCGGTTACCGCGCGTTTGAAGGCGGGGATCTGCTGCTTGAGGGCGATCCGGCAGAGAACCTCAAGCGCGTGCAGTCCTTCGGCATGCAGCCGCTTGCCGTACACTACAACGCCTGGGATCCCCCCGACACGGCCGATATCATCCGGAACGCACATGCCGCGGGCGTAACGCGCGCAGCGTGCTACGCAGGCATTGCGGGAGCTTACCGTTTCGGCATGCGGGAGACACCGCCGACCTATGACGACATCCTGCGCGAGGCCGAGCAGTTCGACAAAGCGGCTGAAGCGCTCGGGCGCGAGGGAATCGTGCTCTCATTCCACAACCACGACGCGGAGTTTATCCAGACCATCAACGGCGTTCCGGTCATTTACCTGATGGCGGCCAACACGCAGTATCTGAAATTTGAGGTTGACTGCGGCTGGGTCACCTACGCAGGCCACGACCCCATTGCCTTCATGAAGAATCTCGGCTCCCGCCTGACCGCCGTACATATCAAGGACTTTGTCCCCGGAGAAGTCGTGCAGGAGGGCGGCGGCCGGAAGAACGTCATGCCGCGCTTCACAACGCCGGGCACCGGCGTGCTGAACCTCAAGGGCTGCCTTGAAACCGCAAGCGAGCTGGGCATGGAATGGGCCATCGTCGAGCAGGATTTCCAGTACAACCTGACGGAGCTGGAAACACTGACCGCCGCTTACTACAACATGAAAGAGAGCGGCTTCGTCTGCTGAAACGCGGCGGAACCGCATCGGAAAGGAAAAGACTATGCAAAACATGCGTAAAGGCGTACAGATTTATACCGTACGCGAATTCATCGGCACCGTGGAGGGCTATGAAGCCGCTCTGCGCAAGATCAGCGCAATCGGCTATGACAGCGTGCAGACGTACGGCTGGAAAATTCCCGACGCGGAGCACAAGGCGCTTCTGAACGAGCTTGGCCTCAAATCCGAGTCCGTCGGCGGCAATTATGAAGAGATGCTGGCCGATCCTGCCGCTGTTCGGAAAGCCATGGACGCCGCACATTTCTACGAAACGGATCTGATTTCCCTCGGCACCCTGCCCCCCGCCCTGCGCGAGAGCCGCGAAGGCTATCTGGAATACGCCGCCGGCATCAACAAAATCGGCGCGGAGCTGAAAAAGGAAGGGCTTCACCTGATTTATCACCCGCACGCACTGGAGTTCTTCTCGCTCGGCGGCGGGGAGACCGGCTATGACGTTCTCTTCCGCGAAACGGATCCGGAGGTGTTCTGGTACTGTCTGGATACCCACTGGCTGCAGTCCGGCGGCAAGAACCCGGTCGAATACCTGCGGAAGGCCAAGGGCCGCCTGCCGCTCGTGCATTTCAAGGATTACAAGATTGTCGGCGGCGCCGACCCGATTGAGCAGGTCTGCAAGGCGTTCGGCGAGGTCGGCGAGGGCAACCTCAACTGGCCGGAAATCATCGAAACCTGCCGCGCCACGGAAGCGCGCGCCGTCATTGTGGAGCAGGACGTCTGCCCGCGCGATCCGTTTGACTGCCTGAAAACAAGCTTTGACAACATGGTTCGGTTCGGCCTGTAACAGAAAGGAAACGCTATGGCACAAATCAAAAAAGTCAAGGCCGCAATTATCGGCTGCGGCACAATCTGCAAGCGTATCTATGCGCCGAATCTTGCGAACAAATTTCATATTATTGATCTTGTCGCGTGTGCGGACCGCATTCCGGAGCGCGCACAGGCGCTGGCGGAAACGTACGGTCTCAAGGTCATGACAAACGAGGAGATTTACGGCGACCCGGAAATTGAGATCGTCGTCAACCTCACCTGCCCGGAATCGCATTATGAAGTTACAAAAGCCGCTATTCTTGGCGGAAAGCACGTTTATTCGGAAAAAGTGATGGCGGTGACCTTTGAAGAAGGTCAGGAGCTGTACGCGCTCGCAAAGGAGAAGGGCGTACAATAC
>JBJEOO010000202.1:0-2018 GCA_051880755.1 Hominenteromicrobium sp. | reverse complement strand
TGATCCGGACCGGAATATTTAAGGGCGGATGCCGGCGCCGGATATCACAGCATTACAGCTGAGCAGGTATTCTTATTGTGGAGGGGATTGAAATGCATGGCTTTCTGTGCCAAAATCTATTCATGGATAAGCTTCACGGGTTAAAAAAGCATCAAAAACTGGTCTATTTGTTTTGTTGGATACCATTTACAGTATTATGTGTGGTTGGCTTGGAGCTTGTCGAAAGACTGGTTCCGATTCGATTATCGAATATCATAATTATTCCGCCGACAATTCTTTCAATCCTCTGGATCTGTTCAGCGCTGCTTTCTTTTGTGTCAAATAAAACTGCCCGAAATGTTTTGATGAACCTGATCCTTGCGATAGTCGTGTTTACTGCACTTATCATACAAATCATCGCAATAACTGCGGAACTGATTGCAGCCTGATTTTGTGTATGTAAGATCGGAGAATTCTCTGGTCGCTGACTGCCGCACCGTTTATTGAAGCGTGTGTTCTGCTCTGGATTCTCCTGAACTTCAAATAAGAAGCCCCGATGGTATGGAAAATCATTGTGCCGGATTTCCGGGTCTGAACCGGTAAGGGCTGTGTACAGCAGGAGAACAGAGATTCAATATAGACCGCATATGCGGTGCTTCAGAGGCAAAAGCAAAACCGCTGCATGCCCGGGTTTTCCGGAGCTGCAGCGGTTTTGCTGTGTCTGGAAATTCCCGGGAAAAGGGCTGCGGCTCGTAAACTCCTGAAAGATTCAGCTGCTTATGGCCGTGCGCCGTGTCCGTCGGATACGGCTGAAAAATAATTTCAAGGTACCTTGACAATTAAAAAGAGGCGTGGTAAAATGCAAAGGTACCTAAAGATATAAGGAGGAATTTATAGGATGGAAAATACAAAATGCCCCTGCTGCGGACGGCATTGCGACCTGAGTGAACCGCATTGTGAACGCGGAAAGGAATATCTGCGCACCGGCGTAATCCCTGAGCGCAGGCACGAAGACCACAAGCACGAAGGTCATATGCATGAGGACCATATGCACGAGGGTCATGAGCCGAAGACGGTCCGCTGCACAGAGCAGTATCGGAACATGGAACAGGACGTCAAGCTGATTATCAATCTGCGCGATCTCGGCCACCGAATCCGCTTCCTGTTTGAAGGCAAGGGCAGCCAGAAACGCATTCTGATTCTTTTGCTTGAATCGGGCGGGATGACCCAGCGCGCCCTGACGGAACGCATCGGTGTGCAGCCCGGCTCCGCAAGTGAGGTGATCGGCAAGCTGGAGCATGCCGGCCTGATTGCGCGCACACCGAGTGCGGAGGACCGCCGCACGGCGGATATCCGGCTGACCGATGCCGGAACCGTACTGGCCCGGGAGGCGGCTGAGCAGCGCAGAATACGCCATCAGGAGATGTTTGCCTGCCTGTCACAGGAGGAGAAGGACACGCTGCTGAAGCTCTCCGAAAAACTGAATGCAGATTGGGATGCCCGTTACCGTGACGCGGAAAAAGCGCATGATCACGAGCACGGCGGCCACTGCGGCGGCCACGAACGGCATGGCGGCCGCGGGCGGCATGATGGCCCGCATTCTGTTTGATTTCGGAGATGATCTGAATGTGGAAGTATATCAAACAATATCTGCATTTTGCCGTGATTGCCGCAGTGTTCATGGTCGGCGAGGTTCTGATGGACCTGATTCAGCCCAGCCTGATGAGCCGCATTGTGGACGAGGGTGTGCTCGGCGTCGCGAACGGCGGAACACCGCAGCCGCATCTGATTCTGACACTGGGTCTTGCGATGATTGGGCTGGTGCTGTTCGGCGGCCTGTGCGGATCACTGAACAATGTTTTTGTGCACATGTCGGGCCAGAATATCGGCAACGAAATGCGGAAAGACTGCTTTCGCCGGATCATGGCGTTTTCGTTTCCGCAGATGGACCGCTTTGGCACCGGATCGCTAATTACGCGCGTTACAAACGATATTACGCAGGTTCAGAATTTTGTTTCCCAATTTGTCCGCGGCATGAT
>JBJEOO010000201.1:0-8677 GCA_051880755.1 Hominenteromicrobium sp. | reverse complement strand
AGCGAGATCCGGCCCTGCTGCGGCATAGCCGGGATCCGCTCTTTTTTGTTTTGCACTTGACTTGTACGGACAGGTTGGTATAATAGAAATAAATACAGGATGACCGGGAGGAAACCATCATGTACAACAAGGATAAAGCCGCCTTAACGCCGCCGCTCGGCTGGAACAGCTGGGACTGCTACGGTCCGGCCGTCAACGAGGAACAGCTCCTCGGCAACGCCGCGTATATGGCGGAGCACTTAAAACCGCACGGCTGGGAATATGTTGTCTGCGATATTCAGTGGTATGAGCCGGAGGCGGGCAAATATCACTGGAACTACAACCGCTTTGCCCAGCTCTGCATGGATGAAAACGGCCGCCTGCTTCCGGCGGAGAACCGTTTCCCGTCGGCCGCAAACGGTGCGGGCTTCAAGCCCATTGCAGATAAGATTCACGCAATGGGCCTGAAATTCGGCATTCATATCATGCGCGGCGTGCCGCGTCTTGCCGTGCACAATCGCCTGAAGATCAAGGGGACGGATATTTCCTGCCATACGATTGCGCACCGCGATTCAATCTGCGCGTGGAATACGGATATGTACGGCATTGAAGCCGGCCGTGAGGGCGCGCAGGCCTACTATGACTCCATCTTTGAGCTGTACGCGTCGTGGGGCGTCGATTACGTCAAGGTGGATGATATCTGCAATGTGAAAGAAACGCCGCTGGATGAATACTCCGCGCGCAGTGAAATCGAAATGATCCGCAAAGCGATCGACGGATGCGGCAGGGATATGGTGCTGAGCCTGTCGCCGGGACCGGCCGTCATCAAAGAGGCATGGCATCTCGCAAAACACGCGAATATGTGGCGGATTACGGATGACTTCTGGGATAACTGGCCGTCGCTGCTCGAAATGTTCTGGCGCTGCGAGGTCTGGCAGGCGCATGTGAAGCCCGGGCAGTATCCGGATTGCGATATGCTGCCGCTGGGCCATATTTCCATTACGGAGGACGGCAAGGGGCATTACACGAACTTTACAAAGCCGGAGCAGATCACGCTGATGACGCTCTGGGGCATCTTCCGCGCACCGCTGATCATGGGCGGCGAGATGCGCGACAACGATGATTTCACGCTTTCACTGCTCACCAACGACGAGCTGCTGCGCCTGAACCAGCACGGCGGCACGCCGCTGCAGCTGTTCCGTGATGCGGAAAAAGCGGCGTGGCTGAATTTTGTCGGTGAAACGCCGTATGTCGCGTTGTTCAATCTGCGTGACGAGGATTCGGCGGTGTGTGCGGACATCCGGGAGCTGGTCGGCAGCGGCGCGTATACGGCCGTCGAGCTGTGGTCCGGGGAACAGACTGCGGTGCAGGGCGAAGTCAAAGCGCATCTGGAGCCGCACGGCGCAAAGATCTTTAAGCTTATCTGAGAAAGGTTGGATGATCATGCTGGAAGCATTGAAAGAACAGGTTTACAAAGCCAACATGCTGCTGCCCGCGCATAAGCTGATTACGTTTACATGGGGCAATGTCAGCGGCATCGACCGGGAAAGCGGCATCATGGCCATCAAGCCGAGCGGCGTGGAGTATGATGTGCTGCGTCCGGAGGACATCGTCCTCGTCGATATTCACACCGGCAAAAAGGTGGAGGGCGAGCTGAACCCCTCCTCCGACACGCCGACACATGCCGAGCTGTACAAGGCGTTCCCGAACATCGGCGGTGTTGTCCACACGCACAGCCGCTGGGCGACCGTTTTCAGTCAGGCGGGCAGGGGCATTCCTGCACTCGGTACGACGCACGGCGACTATTTCTACGGTGAGATTCCGTGTACGCGCAAAATGACGCCGGGGGAGATCGGCGGCGCGTATGAAAAAGAGACAGGCACAGTCATCATTGAGACCTTCAGGGACAAGTCTCCGGACGATATTCCCGCGGTGCTCGTTCACAGCCATGGCCCGTTTACCTGGGGTACGGATCCGATGAACGCGGTGCATAATGCCGTTGTCCTTGAGGAACTGGCTTTCATGGCATGGCATAACCTGATGATGGATCCTCAGATTCCGCCGATGCAGCAGGAGCTGCTGGATAAGCACTATCTCCGCAAGCATGGCGCAAATGCGTATTACGGACAGAAAAAGTAAAACTCAGACAGCCGCCGGGCGCATGCTCGGCGGCTGTTGTGATACGGAACGATTATGAAAGCCAGGCGGCAAGCAGGGCGAGGCCGGTCCGGCTTTGAAACAAAGGACGCACCGCTTCGGCGCGTGCGGCGGAATTCTCTGCTTCAAAGCAGCCTGCGATCAGATCCGCTTCGACAAGGAGCTGAAAATCAGACCCGCTGATCCGGTCATAGCAGTGGTGCAGCACGACCAGCTCGGTAATGCGCGGAATATCCATTTCCGGATAGCCGCAGGGAATCAGAAAATCCCGGACCATACGGGGCGCTTCCCTGCGCTGATTCTCCGGACATCCGTCGCCATATTTTTCCTTGCAGCGCTTGATGGCAATGTCGTGCAGAATGGCGGCGGCGCGCAGAATCCGCCGGTCGTGTTCGGGCAGCGCTTCGCGCTCTCCGAGCAGCCCCGCAAGCGCATATACATTCAGTATGTGCTGTGTACGGCGCAGATGGCCGTTTTCGTAGGTCAAAGCGTCAAACAGCAGACGGGATTCATCGGGTACCATGATGCGGCCTCCTGGAATTTTCTGTACCCATCGTATCATACTTTTCCGGTGCAGTCAATCTGCCGCCCTTTACTTTTTCTTTGGGTTCCGTTATAATCATGCTGAACGTGACTGTGTGATGGATAATAAGCCGAACGGCGGGGGATAGGTATGCTGACATACTCTTTTGAAAATATCGGGGCGGAAAGCCTGTATATACACCTGTATAAATGTATTCGGGACGACATTGTTTCCGGAAAAATTGCGCCCGGCACAAAGCTGCCCTCCAAACGCAGCTTTGCGGAAAATCTGGGAATCAGTGTGATTACGGTCGAAAATGCATATGCACAGTTAATTTCGGAAGGCTATCTGTATTCCGAGCCGAAGAAGGGCTATTTTGCGGCGGATCTTGAGAAAAGCACCGTGCAGAAAAAACCGGAAACCGTACAGGCTCGGATTCCGAAATCGCCGGAATACTTTGCGGATTTTTCAAGCAGCCGGACGGATCCCGAGAATTTTCCGTTTGCAACGTGGGCAAAGCTGATGCGGGAGATTATTTCCGAGCACAGCACAGAGCTGATGCTGAATGCGCCCTGCGGCGGCGTGCCCGAGCTTCGGGCTGCGATTGCCGCGCATCTGCGCGATTACCGCGGCATACAGGCCGATCCGGATCAGATTATCGTCGGCGCCGGCACGGAGTATCTTTACGGCCTTTTGATTCAGCTTCTCGGCTTTGACAAGGTATATGCGCTTGAAGATCCGGGCTATCGGAAGATTGCGCAGGTTTATCAGAGCTATGGTGTGCGGTATTGCTTTACGCCCATGGACGCGGAGGGGATTGATCCGGCCGCGCTTGCTGAAAGCGGCGCGGATATTCTGCATATCTCGCCTTCACACCATTTTCCGACCGGCATTGTCACCCCTGCTGCGCGCAGATATGCCCTTCTGAGCTGGGCGGCACAGTCGCCGCAGCGGTATATCATCGAGGATGATTATGACTCGGAGTTCCGGATGGTCGGAAAACCGATTCCCGCGCTTCAGAGCATTGATGTGACGGAACGCGTGATCTATATGAATACGTTTTCAAAATCACTGGCCTCCACAATCCGGATCAGCTATATGGTGCTACCGGCCGCCCTGGCGGAACAGTTTTACAGGCGTCTGGGTTTCTATGCCTGTACCGTTTCCAATCTGGAGCAGTATACGCTCGCGAAATTCATCTCAGCCGGGCATTTTGAAAAGCACATCAACCGCATGCGGAACCGGTATAAGCTGAAAAGGGATCTGATTCTGGATGAGATGAAACGCTGCGGGCTGCTTCAGGTGGCCGAGATTCAGGAGGAAGATGCGGGCCTGCATTTCCTTCTGCGTGTGCATGCGGATGCGTCGCCGGAGCGGATTGTGCGGCTGGCCGAGGAGAAGGGCATACGCATCGCAAGTTTGTCCGGATATTACCGCGAGACGCCGCCGCAGGCGGAATCGGCGTTTGTCATCAGCTATTCCGAAATCCCCGACGGCAGAATTCCGGAAGCGGTTGCGCGGCTTACACAGGCTATTTTTGCCGCCGCAGGAAAAGAATTCTTACCAAATTGAAATTTTGTTTATGCACTGTTCATTTTTTGGCGGTATGGTAGTTAAAAAGGAGATAAGGAGTTATATCTATGCAGTTTTTTACACAAACGGCGGACGAGGTGCTCTCAGCGCTGCAGTCTGACCGGGAGAACGGCCTGACTGCCGTGGAAGCGGAGAAGCGGCTGCAGGAGCATGGCGCCAACATCCTCAGGGAGAAGAAAAGAAAGACCGGTTTTCAGCGCTTTTTGGATCAGTTCAAGGATGTGATGATCCTGATTCTGATTGCCGCAGCAATTGTTTCTTTTGTGATTGCCTGCGTGGAAGGGGATCCGAAGGAGTTCTTTGAGCCGTGCCTGATTCTGCTCATTGTCATCCTGAATGCCGTTATGGGCGTTTTGCAGGAGAGCAAGGCCGAGAAGGCATTGGATGCCCTGAAGGGCATGTCCGCGCCGCATGCGCGCGTCATCCGCGGCGGACAGGAGCAGATCATTGACGCTGCGGCGCTCGTTCCGGGCGATATCATTCGGCTGGAGGCGGGGGATTTTGTTCCTGCGGACGCGCGGCTTTTGCAGAGCGCCGGACTGAAATCCGAGGAATCGGCCCTCACCGGCGAATCCGTGCCCGCGGAGAAGGACGCGGCGGAACCGGTTGCGGAAAATGCGGCGCTTGGTGACCGAACCAACATGGTGTTCTCCGGGTGCAGCATCACATACGGCACGGCGACGGCGGTTGTGGCTGCTACCGGCATGCAGACGGAAATGGGCAAAATTGCCGGTCTGCTTTCCGATGAAGGCGATACGCAGACGCCGCTGCAGAAAAAGCTCGCGGTGCTTGGCAAGAACCTCGGATTTCTGGCGCTTGCGGCCTGCGCGATTATTTTCGTCGTCGGGCTGCTGAACGGCATCGAGGTTATGGACATTTTCATGACTTCGGTTTCCCTTGCGGTTTCGGCCATTCCCGAAGGCCTGCCCGCGATCGTGACGATTGTGCTTTCAATCGGCGTACAGCGCATGGTCAAGAAGAATGCGATTATCCGCCGGCTCCCCGCTGTGGAGACGCTCGGCAGTGCGTCGGTGATCTGCTCGGATAAGACCGGCACGCTGACGCAGAACCGCATGACGCTCCGGAAAGCCTATCTGAGCGGCGCGGAAGCGCCTGTCGATTCCAACAGCGACAGTGCCCGCGGCCTGATCCGTATGGCGGCGCTTTGCTGTGACGGCACGGTGACCTTCGATGCCGACGGCTCCGCGGTGCATATCGGCGATCCAACGGAAACGGCAATTGTCTATGCCGCGCATCAATTCGGCGATACGAAGGAATCGCTCAGCCGCGCGTTCCCGCGCATCGCGGAGCTGCCGTTTGATTCGGACCGCAAGCGCATGTCGGTTGTCGTGGAAGCACAGGGCAAGCGGATTGTGATTACAAAGGGTGCGTTCGACGGCATTGCGCCCTTGTGCGTCTCGGGCGACGTCGGCCGCGGTCAGGAAATCAATGACGCGATGAGCCGGGAGGCGCTGCGTGTGCTGGCAATCGGCATCAAGGAGATCGATGCGCTTCCGGAGCCGCTTACACCGGAAGCACTGGAGAACGGCCTGACCTTTTTGGGGCTTGTCGGCATGATTGATCCGCCGCGTGACGAAGCGCGCGACGCCGTTGCCGTCTGCCGGGAGGCCGGTATCCGGCCGGTTATGATTACCGGCGACCATGTCGTTACGGCGTCTGCCATCGCGCAGTCGCTGGGTATCCGGCAGGAAGGCGATCTGGCCATTACGGGCGCGCAGCTTGATGCGATGAGCGATGCGGAGCTGGACGACGCGGTTGAAAAAATCTCCGTGTACGCGCGCGTTTCGCCGGAAAATAAGATACGCATCGTCAAAGCGTGGCAGAAAAAGGATAAGGTCGTTGCCATGACGGGTGACGGCGTGAATGATGCGCCGGCGCTCAAAGCGGCGGATATCGGCTGCGCTATGGGCATTACCGGTACGGACGTGGCGAAGGGCGCGGCGGATATGACGCTGACGGATGACAATTTTGCGACAATTGTGGACGCGGTGCGTGAAGGCCGGGGTATTTATGCGAATATCCGGAAGGTTGTCGGCTTCCTGCTCGGCACGAATATCGGCGAGGTTATCACTGTTTTTGCCGCTATGCTGATCTGGCACAAGTCGCCGCTTCTTTCGATGCAGCTGCTCTGGATCAACCTTGTCACGGACAGTCTGCCCGCGATTGCGCTCGGCATGGAAGAGGTCGAGGACGGTGTGATGGGGCAGAAACCCAAACCGAAAGACGAGGGCATCTTCGCCCATGGCCTCGGCGTGCGCGTCGTGCTTCAGGGCATGATGTTTGCGCTGCTGTCGCTCGCCGCGTTCCAGATCGGATGGCGGTTTACGGGTGAACTTGCCGGCGGCCAGACGCTTGCGTTCATGACGCTGTCTCTCTCGCAGATCGTTCAGGCTTTTAATATGCGGTCCGAACGTTCGCTGTTCAGAATCGGCTTCTTCACGAACCGGAAACTCAATATGGCGTGTCTTTTGTCGGCGGTGCTCGTCGCGCTTGTGCTCTTCACACCGCTGTCCATTCCGTTCGGCCTGATGATCCTGACGCCGCAGCTTTATCTGATCGGCCTTGCGCTTTCTATGGTTCCGGTTTTTGTCATGGAGCTTTCCAAGGCGTTCGGGCTGATCAAGCATCAAAAGTGAAACCCGTTCTTTTCAGAAGATACAAGAAATTCCTCCTGCTGAGCACAGGGGGAATTTTTGTACATCTATTGTTTTTATGCGCTTGATCCCAATGCCCGAGCAATATCTGCTTTAACATGCTGTCTGACTTTTCGGGGGTGCCGTAAACCGGGTTGCTTTTCCTTTTCAAACCTTGTATAATGAAACAATAGAGCGATTACGGTCAAGATGGAGGAAATACAAATGGAATATCGGGTATTGGGAAAAACGGGACTGAAGATTTCGAGACTGGGCTTTGGCGGCATTCCGATCCAGCGCATTAACGCGGCCGGAACGAAGGTGCTTGTACGCAAGCTCATGGAGGCCGGCGTCAACTATATTGACACGGCGCGCGGCTATACAGTCAGCGAAGCGTTCCTCGGCGAAGCGCTTGAAGGTGTGAGAGAGCATTTTGTGCTTGCAACCAAGAGCATGGCGCGCACAAAGGACGCGATGGCGAAGGATATCAAAACCAGCCTGCACAATCTGCGCACGGATTACATCGACCTCTATCAGGTGCACAACCCGAATATGGATCAGCTTGATGCGGTTCTTGCCGAAGGCGGTGCGCTTGAGGCGCTTCTCGAGGCGCGCGCGGCGGGAAAAATCGGGCATATCGGTCTGACGGCGCATTCCAAGGAGGTCTTTGCGCGTGCGCTGACGCTCGACTGGGTGGAAACGATCATGTTTCCGTACAACATTGTCGAGACACAGGGCGAGGATTTGATCCGCGCCTGCGCGGAAAAGAATATCGGCTTTATCGACATGAAGCCGCTTGCCGGCGGCGCCATTGAGGACGCGGCGCTTGCGATGCGCTTTGTGACGTCAAATCCGGACGTCACGGTGGTGATTCCGGGCATGGCGGAGCCGGAGGAGCTTGCGCAGAATCTGGAAGCAGCCAACCGTACGGAGCCGCTGACGGATGCGGAAAAAGCGCAGATGCAGGCGGTGCGCGATGCGCTCGGCACACAGTTCTGCCGACGCTGCAATTATTGTGCGCCCTGCACGCAGGGCATCAATATTCCCGGCGTATTCCTGATGGAAGGCTATCTGCTGCGCTACGGTCTGGCCGATTGGGCCAAGGCAAGATACGATGCGATGGCCGTCAAAGCTTCGGCATGCGTACAGTGCGGTATATGTGAAACACGCTGCCCGTATCATCTGCCGATCCGCGAAATGATGAAAAAGGCCGCGTCCGAATTCGGCGCATGACCTGATCCGTTTTGCACAGGTTTGTCCTTTCCCTGCGCCTGATAAGGGCAAAAGCGAGGGAAAAGCTCAGGTTCAGCAGCATAGAAGGGACGTTCTGAATATGAAAATAATCTCTGTCGCTGGGGTTACTGCCGGCGGAAAAACAACGGTTGTCAATGAATTAAAGAAGCGGCTGCGGAATTCACGGTCTCTGCATTTCGACAATTATACTTTTGAGGATGAAGTTGATAACTTTTACCGATGGGTACTCGATGGCGCGGATTATAATGTTTGGAATTTAAAACCTTTGGAAAATGATATTTTAAAAATCAAAGCGGCTGGAACATGCGATTATTTGATCCTGGACTATCCTTTTGCTTATTGTCATGATACAATTAAGCCGTACATTGATACAGCGTTTTTTATTGATACTCCGCTCGATATATCGTTGGCAAGGCGAATTCTAAGAGATATGAGTGATGCCACAGCGGATGAGATACGCTGTGATTTGGAAATGTATTTAAAATACGCGCGAATAGCTTTTGTTCAGGTGCAAAAG
>JBJEOO010000200.1:0-2047 GCA_051880755.1 Hominenteromicrobium sp. | reverse complement strand
TTGGAGGCAAAAACGAACCGGAAGGTTGAAATCCGCGAATTCTTTCCGAATACAATCGCTTTCCGCGCGCCGAACGGCGTTTCCGTCAAGCCGACGGCCGGCACGGAACTGAAATACGGCGATTATCTCAGCGAGTTTGAACGCTATACGCAGAAGTTGATCCGCGTTTCCGGCACAAAGCGCATTCCGGAGGTATTCGATACTTTCTCCGAAAACAATACGCAGTATGTGGTTCTTTCTTTCACGGAATCCATTTCGCTGCGCGAATATGTGGAGCAGCACGGTGTGATGAGCTGGGCGGACTGCGAGCGGTACTTCTTTCCGGTGATCCACGCGCTCGGCACAATCCACGGGCAGAATGTGGAGCATCTCGGCATTTCGCCCGATACGCTCCGCATCACAATGGATGACAAAATGATCCTGACCGATTTTGAAATGCAGTCGGTTCGCCGTGCCGGAACCGATCTGATCGAAGATATTTACCCGGGCTGCTGGGCGATTGAGCAGTACTCCAAAACCAAAATCTGCGATGAGGTCACCGATGTTTACGGCCTGTGCGCGTCGCTGCTGTTTGCGCTTTCCGGTACGGTGCCGATGGAAGCCCCGAAGCGCAAGCAGGATCCGCGCCTGATGATTTCCAAAAGCATTTTGAAGCAGCTGCCCGAGCACGTCATTCCGGCGATTGCGAACGGCCTGCAGGTGGATGCCGACCGCAGAACCTCAAGTTTTTCGCGTTTTTCTGCAGAGCTTTCCGCGGAGCCGACCGTCATGGCGAAGATTGTGGAAACCGAGACGGTTCGCTCGCTGCCTACCAATACCAAGCGCAGCCCGCGCTCGCACAATCTGCCGCCGTTCCTTTGGCTGATCATTTCCTTCCTCTTTTCGCTGGTGGTGATTCTGGCGATTGCGAGCGTATGGTTCAAGGACAGCGCCTTCTCCATTCAGAGCATTATGAAGGCTTTTCAGGAGCCTGCGTCCGTCGATACTGTTCAAACGCTCAAGCTGCCGGATCTGGTCGGAAAAGACTATGATGAGGTGGAAGCGCTCACGCAGTCCGATAAGAACTATTCGTTTACGCTGAAAATCTATCAGGAATCCTTCAGCGACACGGTCCCGGAGGGGCAGATCACCGGTCAGCTTCCGTTTGCCGGCGAAACCATTCAGGCCGGCGATACGGTCAAGGTTGCGGTCAGCCGCGGCGCTGCCATGCGCGAGCTTCCGGATATCAGCGGCATGACCGGCGAGCAGGCGATGGAAAAGCTGCGCGAGGCAGGCTTCGCGCCGGTGCAGGTCGATCAGGTGAACAGTGAAGTCGCGCTCGGCGATGTGATCGGCTATGAAAGCGGTATGGCCGGTGACATCATGGCCTACGGTTCCGTTGTCTCCGTGCTGGTCAGCGCGGAGGAGAGCGCAGATGGGGGAGCGGAATAACCGAAGCAGGATGCTGTGGTATACAGCGCAGCGTGGCAAAACAGAAGAGCATGATAAAAGCCGGCCGGAGAAATTCTCCGGCCGGCTCCGTCTGTTCAGCATAACGGATTACTTGTACATGGCCATGTATTCGCCGTGCGCTTCGATCAGATCGTCGCACATCTTTACAATGTCGTCGATTGAAAGTTCTGCGGCCGTATGCGGGTCAAGCATGGCGGCGCGATAGATATCCTCGCGGCGTCTCGTGCGCGCAGCTTCGATTGTCATCAGCTGCACATTGATGTTCGTCATGTTCATGGCGGCGAGTTGTACGGGCAGGCGGCCGACGTGGCAGGGGTTGACGCCCATATGATCAACAAGGCACGGAACCTCCACGCAGGCGTCTGCGGGCAGATTGTCGATCAGGCCGTTGTTCAGAACATTGCCGCCGATTTTATACGGCACGCCGGTTATCATCGCTTCCATGATATAGGAGGCGTATTCGTCCGAACGGGTGTGCTCCACCTTGCCGTCCTGCAGGATGCTGGCTTTTTCGTCCTTCCAGCCCTTGATCTGATTTACGCAGCGGCGCGGATATTCATCGAGCGGAATGTTGTAACGGTCGATCAGCTCCGGG
>JBJEOO010000199.1:0-8785 GCA_051880755.1 Hominenteromicrobium sp. | reverse complement strand
CATCAAAGAGGACATCCACTGGCTCGGTTATGACTGGGACGACCGGTTCTATTACGCCTCCGATTACTTCGAGGAGATGTACAACGGCGCCGTCGAGCTGATTGAAAAGGGTTTGGCGTATGTCTGTGAGCTGACGCCCGAGCAGATGCGCGAGATGCGCGGCGATCTGAACACGCCCGCGCAGAGCCCGTACCGCGATCGCCCGAAGGAGGAGAGTCTTGATCTTTTCAAGCGCATGCGTGCCGGCGAGTTTGAGGACGGCAAAATGACGCTCCGCGCGAAGATTGATCTCGCCTCCGGCAATTTCAACATGCGCGATCCGGTCATTTACCGCATCAACCATCTGCCGCATCACCGCACGGGTGACAAGTGGTGCATCTATCCGATGTATGACTTCGCGCATCCGATTGAGGACGCGATGGAGCACATCACACATTCGCTCTGCTCGCTCGAGTTTGAGGATCACCGCCCGCTGTACGACTGGGTGATCAACAATGTGACGCTGCCGTCCAAGCCGCGCCAGATTGAGTTTGCGCGCCTCGGCATCAACAATACCGTTATGAGCAAGCGCAAACTGCGCGCACTCGTCGAGGGCGGCTATGTCAGCGGCTGGGACGACCCGAGAATGCCGACGATCTGCGGCCTGCGCCGCCGCGGCTATACCCCGGCAGCCATCCGCAATTTCAGCGAGCGCAACGGCGTTTCCAAGGTCAACTCCACCGTGGAGCTGAGCTTCCTCGAGCATTGTCTGCGGGAGGATTTGAACCTGACGGCCAAGCGCGTGATGGGCGTGCTGCATCCGGTTAAGCTTGTGCTGACCAATTATCCCGAGGATCTCACCGAGGAATTTGAGGTGGAAAATAACCCGAACCGCCCGGAGGACGGCACGCGTACCGTCACCTTCGGCCGCGAGCTGTACATCGAGGCGGAGGACTTCCTCAAGGAGCCGGTTCCGAAATATAAGCGTCTGTACCCGGACGGCCCGGAGTGCCGCCTGAAGGGCACATATCTGATCCGCTGCACCGGCTGCAAGACGGACGATGCGGGCAATGTGGTGGAAATCTACGCGGAGTACGACCCCGAGAGCCGCGGCGGCAATCCCGCGGACGGCCGCAAGGTCAAGGGCGCGACGATCCATTGGGTCGATGCGAAGAACGCGCTGGATGCGGAGATCCGTCTCTATGACAACTTGTTTACGGTGGAGGATCCCGATGCGTACGATTTCCTTGAGGTGCTGAATCCCGATTCGCTGCAGGTGCTCACCGGCTGCAAGGTGGAAGCGAGCCTGAAATCGGCAAAGCCGGGCGAGAGCTTCCAGTTCATGCGTCAGGGCTATTTCTGCGCGGATAACCGGGATTCCACAGCGGATCATCTTGTGTTCAACCGCTCGGTTTCCCTGAAGGACGGCTTTAAGAAGTAAGACAGGCCTGCCCTGCGCGATATATAAAAAGTGATACTCCCTTTATGAGAGACCGATCAGTCTTTCGTGAAGGGAGTATCTTTCTATGCAGAAAAGCAGTCTATTTTGATGCGAGGTATTCCTCCCGCAGTATGGCATACAGATATTTGTCACACCATTTGTAATGCAGGGCGCAGTTTCCTCTGTAACACTGAACATAATGCGCTTCCCGCCGCATTCCGATCTTTTCCATGATGCCGTAAGAACCCTTGTTGAGCGTGTTGCAGTCCGCAACGATTCTTCGGAGTCCCAGTCTTTCAAAGCCCAGCTTTAAAAGCGTTCTGCCGATTTCCGTTCCGTAACCCCTGCGCCAGTACTTGCGGTGCAGCTCCCAGGCCAGTTCCGCCGGGTCTTTATCCGTAAATGCCAGTTCACAAGAGCCGATCAATTCGCCCGTTTCTTTCAGCACAACGGCATAGCGGTAGTTTATGCAGGGGCTTTGCTCCGCACATTTTATGCCCCAATCGACGTATGCGCGGACTTCATCCTCGCGCTTCGGATCGCTGGACCGATACTTCATGTTCTCCGGATTGCTCAGCATATCATAGAAAACGGCAAAATCCTCTTTTCTGTATTTTCGGAACAGCAGTCGTTCGGATTCCATCTCCAAATAATCCATCTTGATCACCTCACCGGCTTTACCTCTTGAAGCTCAGTATACCATATCATGCGTTTTTTTCAAGCGCCAGCAGCGCGGTTGACCGCGGATTTCAAAAAACACGCGCATTGTCACCCAAAATACAAAAATAGGTTGACGAATAAGCGATGATGTGATAAACTGGAAACGAAAATTTTCAAAGACCGGCTTCCTGCCGGAAAGGATTTTGTATGCGCATACAGGATGAAGTTTTAAATTATCTCGAAAACAACCGCGGGCAGTATCTCTCCGGCGAGGAAATCGCGGCGCAGCTCGGTGTTTCCCGCAATGCCGTCTGGAAGGCGATTAAAAAGCTGGAGGAATCCGGCCACAGGATCGATGCCGTACCGAAGCGGGGCTATGCGCTTGCGGCGGACAGCGACGTGCTTTCCGTGCAGAGCGTTTCGCGCTGGCTCGATACACCGTACCCCGTACAGCTCGATGTCCGCCGCGAGGTGACTTCGACGAACACCGTGCTTAAAGCGGAGGCGGAACAGGGCGCGCCGGAGGGTGCGGTTCTGGTCGCCGAATCGCAGACAGCGGGCAAGGGGCGGCTTGGACGGCGGTTTCACTCGCCGATCGGCACGGGCATCTATCTCAGCCTGCTGCTCAGGCCGTCCTGCACCGCAGAACGCTCGCTCTTCATCACCACGGCAGCGGCGGTTGCGGTCTGCCAGGCGATTGAAGCCGTTGCCGGGCTGGAGCCGCAGATTAAATGGGTCAACGACGTATATCTGAACGGCAAAAAGATCTGCGGCATTCTGACGGAAGCCTCCATCGATTTTGAAAACGGCGGACTGAACTGGGCGGTGCTCGGCATCGGCATCAATATCGCGGAGCCGGAGGGCGGTTTCCCGGAGGAGATTCGCCCGATTGCCGGCGCGCTGTTTGACGGCCCGTGTCCCGTGGAGATGCGCAGCCGGCTGGCGGCCGCGGTGATCAGCCGGTTCTTTGCGCTGTACGGTGAGCTGGAGAGCGGTTCATTTATCGAAGAATACAAGCGCCGGTCCTTTTTGACCGGCAAGACCATCACCTTTTCGCTGGGAAATGCGGAATACCACGGCACTGTAACCGGCATTTCGGATGAAGCGCATTTGCTTGTGCGGCTGGATAACGGTGAAGAACGCGCGTTTTCGGCGGGTGAGGTGCAGATTCACAAAGGATTTTAGCAATTGGAAAATGAGGGAAACAAAATGAAAAGCAATCGTGAAAAAATCATTCAGATCGTTATGGTCGGCGTTTTTGCCGCCGTGCTTGCCGTCCTTTCGCAGATTTCGATTCCGCTGCCGACGGGTATTCCGGTGACGATGCAGACCTTTGCGGTCGCGCTTTGCGGCTATGCGCTCGGCTGGAAGCGCGGCACGCTTGCAACGGCGGTCTATATTGCGCTCGGCGCCGTGGGCCTGCCGGTGTTTGCCGGCTTCTCCGGCGGCGTCGGCTCGCTTGTCGGTCTGGCAGGCGGCTATATCTGGGGCTTTCTGCCGATGGCGGCGCTCTGCGGCGTGGGGCTGAAAATGAACCACCGCGTGCTGGCGGTTGTGCTCGGCGTGGCGGGGCTTGCAGCCTGCCATCTGTTCGGCACGGTTCAGTTCTCCGTGATTTCGGGAACCGGTCCGCTGGAGTCGTTCCTTGTGGCGTCCGCACCGTATCTGATTAAGGACATCATCTCCGTTGCGGCGGCTTACGGCGTCGCCATGGCCCTTACCTTCAGCCTGAAGAAGGGCGGAATCCGGCTTTCCGCCTGAGCGGACAGGAAAAAGCAAAGCGATTTCTGAACAATTTCGGAAATCGCTTTATTTTTTTGAGGTTGTGTGCTATAATCAGGCTTTAGAATCATGGAAAGGTGGGAAAACACATGGACGTCCGGGTTGGCGATCAGCTCCAGATGAAAAAAGCACATCCCTGCGGGAGCAATGTATTTGATGTGCTGCGTGTCGGCGCGGATTTTAAGATCCGCTGTACCGGCTGCGGCAGGGAAGTCATGGTGCCCCGCCACAAGTGCGAGAAGAATATCCGGAAAATCCTGCGTGAAAGCACGGCAGACGAGCGTTAGCTTTCCTTTCTGAATAGAGTTATGTAAACTTATCTTAGAAAGGAAAGACGACAATGTTTGAAAATCTGGCGGTTTTTGAAAACCGATATGAAGAATTGAACCTGAAGCTGTATGATCCGGCCATAGCGGCGGATCGTGAGCTGTATAAAGCGCTGATGAAGGAGCACAAGGAGATCACGCCGATCGTGGAGAAATACCGCGAGCTGAAAAAGGCGGAGTCCGACATGGCGGGCGCGCAGGCGCTGCTCGAGGATCCCGCGTCCGAAAAAGAGCTGCGTCAGATGGCGGCCGAAGAGCTGAGCGAGGCGCGCGAAGCGGCGGCAAAGGCGGCGGAGGAGCTGAAAATCCTGCTGCTCCCGCGTGACCCGAACGACGAGCGGAACGTCATTGTTGAGATCCGCGGCGGCGCGGGCGGCGAGGAGGCGGCGCTTTTCGCCTATAACCTTTACCGCATGTACACGATGTACGCCGAAAAGCGCGGCTGGAAAACGGAAATTGTCAGTCTGAATGAGACGGAGCTTGGCGGCTTCAAGGAGGTCAGCTTCACGATTGACGGAGACGGCGCATACTCGCGGCTGAAGTTTGAAAGCGGTGTCCACCGTGTGCAGCGCGTGCCGGAGACGGAGACGCAGGGCCGCATCCATACCTCTACGGCGACGGTCGCGGTGCTGCCGGAGGCGGATGAGGTTGAGCTGGAGCTTGATCCAAAGGACCTGCAGATCGATACGTTCCGCTCGAGCGGCGCGGGCGGCCAGCATATCAACAAGACTTCCTCCGCAATCCGCGTCACCCACCTGCCGACCGGCACGGTGGTTGAATGTCAGGATGAGCGCAGCCAGTACAAAAACAAGGATAAAGCGCTGCGCGTCCTGCGCGCGCGACTGCTTGACGCAAAAATCGAAGCGCAGAATCAGGAGATTGCCGCAAACCGCAGAAGTCAGGTCGGCACCGGCGACCGCTCCGAGCGCATCCGCACCTATAATTATCCGCAGCTCCGCGTGACCGATCACCGCATCGGTCTCACGCTTTATCGGCTTGAGGATGTGCTGAACGGCGATCTGGACGAAATTATCGATGCGCTGACGGCGGCGGACCGCGCCGAAAAACTCAGAGAAAGCATGGACAACGGATGAACATGGATACACGCATACTGGATGCAGAAAAAGAATACGATATAAAGGCGGCGGGGGAGATTCTGCGCCGCGGCGGTCTTGTTGCCATTCCGACGGAAACGGTTTACGGACTCGCAGGCAATGCGCTGGATCCCACGGTTTCCACGCAGATCTATGCGGTCAAGGGCAGGCCGTCCGATAATCCGCTGATCGTCCACATCACCTCGATGGAGGAACTGCCCGCGCTCGTCACGGAGATTCCGGAAGCGGCGCGGAAGCTGGCCGAAGCCTTCTGGCCCGGCCCGCTCACGATCATTATGAAAAAATCCGCGCTTGTGCCGAAGGAGACGACCGGCGGGCTGGATACGGTCGCCGTGCGCATGCCGTCGCATCCGGCTGCCCGCGCGATTATCCGGGCGGCAGGCGTTCCGCTGGCGGCGCCGTCGGCCAATCTGTCCGGTCTGCCCAGCCCCACAGCGTTCGTGCATGTCTGCGATGACCTGAACGGCCGTGTGGATGCCATTGTGGACGGCGGCGACTGTGCGGTGGGCGTGGAATCGACGGTGATCACGGTCGTAACCGAGGTTCCGCGTGTGCTGCGTCCGGGCGGTGTTTCCGTCGAGCAGCTCCGCGCAGTGCTCGGCCGCGTGGACGTCGACCGCGCGGTACTGGAAAAGCCGGCAGAAAACGCCCGGGTATCATCGCCGGGCATGAAATACAAGCATTATGCGCCCAAAGCGGAGATCACAATTGTCGATGCCGCCTTCGAGGACTACGCTGCATTTGTAAACGCACAGCCGGGCGCAGCGGCGCTCTGCTTTGAAGGTGAAGAAAAGGCGCTGTCCTGTCCCTGCGTGCCGTATGGGCGCGCGGAGGACGCGCTTTCTCAGGCGCATTGTCTGTTTGCGGCGCTGCATACGCTCGATGAAATCGGCGCAAAGATCGTCTATGCGCGCATGCCGCGCAAAGCCGGCGTGGGACTTGCGGTTTATAACCGCCTGATTCGCGCGTCGGCATTCCGCGTGCTTGTGCCGCGTGATGAGATGGTTGTCGGGCTGACGGGACAGACGGGAGCCGGCAAATCGACGGTGTCAAAGCGGCTTGCTGAACGCGGCTGCGCGGTGATCGACTGTGACGCGGTGACGCGTGACCCGGCGCTGTATGGCGGCGCGTGTCTGAAAGAGTTGCAAAAAGCCTTCGGGCGTGATATTATAGGGCCGGACGGCTGTTTGAACCGCCGTCTCCTCGCCAACCGCGCTTTTGCGGATGAAGCTTCCGCGGCGACGCTGAACCGCATCACGCATCCCGTGATTCTCGGGCGGCTGCGCGCAGAGATTGACGCGCGGCGCGCGGCGGGAGCGAAAATCATTGTGCTGGATGCACCGACACTTTTTGAAGCGGGCGCGGATTGTCTCTGCCGCCGCGTAGTGTCCGTCATCGCCGGGGAATCGGTGCGTCTCGCGCGCATTGTGCGGCGGGACGGCCTGACCGAGGTGGAGGCGAAGCGCAGGATGCGCGCCCAGCATGCGGATGCGTTTTATACCGAACGGTCGGATTTTGTGCTGGACAACACGGAATCCGTCTCCGAAACCGAATTGGATACGATGCTTGCGGCGCTCGGCTGCGCGCATCAGGGTGAAGAAGATTGAGAAAAAAGCGAAAGAAAAACCGCAGGTGGCCTGCCATCGTGCTCATCTCTGCCGCGCTTCTGACGTTTGCGTTTTTTGCGCTGCGGCAGGTGCAGCCGGATGTGGAGCGGCTGGCTTATCCGAGGAAATACAGCCGGATCGTTTCCGAACAGGCAAAGGCGTATGAGCTGGAGGAGAGTCTGGTTTACGCGGTGATTAAGGCGGAAAGCAATTTTGATCCGGAGGCCGAATCTCCGGTTGGAGCGCTCGGCCTGATGCAGCTGATGCCGGAAACCTTCGAGTGGATGCAGTCGCATGTGGGGGATGAATATGATACCGATGCGCTTCTGGACCCGGCCGTGAATATCCGGTTCGGCTGTGCGCTTCTGCGGCTCCTGCTCAATGAGTACGGCGATCTGCGTGTTGCGCTCTGCGCGTATAACGCGGGCATGGGCAATGTTACGTCGTGGCTTTCTGACGAGACGTATTCCGATGACGGGGTCACGCTTCAGTCGATTCCGTTTGAGGAAACACGGCGCTATGTTCAGAAGGTCCTTCAGTATAAAGAAACCTACGAAGAATTGTATGGGGGAATAGGAAATGGCTAAAAAAGCAGCGGCAAAGTCCGCAAAAGAACTGGCCGGAGAGCTCCTCAACCCGAGAAAGAACGGCTTTTTCAAGGTCACGGATGAAAAGATCGAAAAAGCGGATAAGTTCTGTGAGGGTTACAAGGCGTTTCTGGACAGCGCAAAGACCGAGCGCGAATCCGTGGATTTCGCGGTGAAGGCAGCCGAAAAGCACGGCTTCGTCCCGTTTGATCCGAAGCACAGGTATGCGCCCGGCGATAAAGTGTATTACAACAACCGCGGCAAATCCATCTGTCTGGCAATTATGGGCAAAGAGGGCTGCAGAAACGGCGTCCGCATCGCGGCGGCCCACATTGACAACCCGCGCCTCGATCTGAAGCCGATCCCGCTCTATGAGTCGACCGAAATGGCATATCTGAAAACCCATTATTACGGCGGCATCAAAAAGTATCAGTGGACGGCGATCCCGCTCGCCATGCACGGCGTCGTCATCAAGCGTGACGGCACGAGCGTGCAGGTATCGGTCGGCGAGGAGCCGGGTGATCCGCAGTTCACAATCACGGATATTCTGCCGCATCTCGGTCAGGATCAGGCCGCAAAGCCGCTTGGCTCGGCGTTTACCGGCGAGGATCTCAATATTCTGGTCGGCAGCCGCCCGGTCCGCGATGAGGAAGTAAAAGATGCCTATAAGCTCAACATCATGCGTATCCTCAACGAGAAGTACGGCATTGTCGAGGCGGATCTCATCTCTGCGGAAATCGAGTTTGTCCCGGCGTTCAAAGCGACGGATATCGGCTTTGACCGCAGCCTGATCGGCGCATACGGCCATGACGACCGTGTCTGCGCATACCCGGCGCTGGAGGCGATTCTGAACTGCAAGAATCCGGAGCAGACCGTCATCACGGTGCTGACCGATAAGGAGGAAACCGGCAGTGACGGCAACACCGGCCTGAACTCCGAGTATATGCGTTATTTCATCGCCGATCTTGCGCAGGCGGAGGGCGAGGAGCCGCGCCATGTGCTTTCAAAGTCCACCTGCATTTCGGCGGACGTCACGGCGGCATACGATCCGCATTATGCGTCCGCATATGAGGCGCAGAATTCCTGCTACATAAACGGCGGCCTCGGCGTGGCGAAATATACGGGTTCGCGCGGCAAGGGCGGCACGTCCGATGCAAACGCGGAGTTTGTCGGCAAGATCCGCCGCATCTTTGACGATGCCGGCGTGCTCTGGCAGATCGGCGAGCTCGGTAAGGTCGATCAGGGCGGCGGCGGAACGGTTGCGAAGTATATCGCGAATCTCAACGTC
>JBJEOO010000198.1:0-2066 GCA_051880755.1 Hominenteromicrobium sp. | reverse complement strand
GTTCGGGTCAAAGTCCGTATGCAGCATAAAGCACCTCCGGTAAATACATTTTTTCTATCCTATCATGTTTGCATGGGGAAGTCAAGACACACCGCTCATGCAGCCAGCGTCCGGCCTGCACGCACAAAATATAAAGAAATCTTTAAAATTACCGGCGTCGACTGGAAATACGCGGGCGTTTGGTTTATAATTCAGAATGGGGATGTGCAGAATGCGCAGTCCCCTGTCCAAATGACTTTCAGGAGGTTTACGCCATGAAGGAAAATATGACGATCAAAAAGCTTTACGACCTGCGCTATACGCTGGCGCAGCCGCTGCTGGAAAACCTGACCTACCCTTGGGAAGCGCTGCCGCTGATCGGCTCTTTTATCGTGGAGCTGGGCAAGACGCTCTCTCCCGACGAGTACGAGCTGCGCGGTGAGAACATCTGGGTGGCCAAGAGTGCGAAGCTCTATCCCAACATTTACATCGCGGGTCCGGCGATTATCGGGCCGAACACGGAGGTGCGCCCCGGCGCATTTATCCGCGGCAACGCGCTGATCGGCGCGGGCTGCGTGGTTGGCAATTCGACGGAGATCAAAAACGCAATTCTCTTTGACGGCGCACAGGCGCCGCATTACAACTACATCGGCGATTCCATTCTCGGCCATAAGGCCCACACCGGCGCGGGAGCGATTACCTCGAATCTCAAGCAGGACCATTCGCCGGTCACCATCCTTGCGGACGGCGAGCGCGTGGAAACCGCCATGCGGAAATTCGGCGCCATGCTCGGCGACGGCGTGGAAATCGGCTGCGGCAGCGTGCTGAATCCGGGTACGGTTGTCGGCCGCGGCGCGCGTGTTTATCCGCTTTCGATGGTACGCGGCTTTGTTCCCGGCGGCAGCATTTATAAGCGGGCCGGAGAGATTGCGGCCATTCGGGACGCATAAAGGAAGGAATCCGTTATGCTGGAAACCATTACCAATCTGATCGATCGCTTTCTGAATTCCGGTCTGCTTTCAACAGTCATGCTGCTGGTGCGGGTCATCACGCCGTTTCTCGCGCTGTATGTGGTCTGGCGATGCTACACCTCCTTCAAAAAAGGACAGCGCCGCAAGGACCCCGTCATTCTGCTGGAAGACGCCGCAACCGGCACGCGTTTTCCCGTATTGTACTGGGAAAACTCCATCGGACGCAGCCGCAGCTGCGATATCCAGATTCCGGATGAATCCGTCTCCCGCGATCACGCCGTGCTGATGCGCCGCGAGGAAGGCTGGTTCGTCTGCGATACCGGCTCACACCTCGGCACCCGTGTGCGCAACCGGGAAATTAGCGAGCCGACGCTCGTTGAAATCGGCGACAAAATCAAGCTCGGCTCCACCACGCTGATTCTCCGCAACGCCGATGAATCGCCGAAGAAGAAGCGCCGCATTTTCACCGGCTTCTCCAAGGAGGCCGCTTCCCCGTTCAAGCTGATGATGTATGTCACGCTGGTGCAGATTTCCATGACGCTGCAGCTCATGCTCGGCACCGGCAAATTCCAGCTTACCCCGGCTGCGCCGTTCGCGATTCTGTTCCTTGCGGGCTGGACGCTCTACTTCTTCTCACGCCGCGTTCTGAAGCGCGTCAGCTTTGAGATTGAGACGGTCGCGCTGCTTCTGAGCAGCATCGGCATTCTGCTGCTCAGCGGCGAGGGACTGGACGCCGTCAAGATGCAGATTGCAGCCTTTCTGATCGGCATCGTGCTGTTCTGTTTTCTGGTCTGGTTCATGAGCGACCTGGAACGCGTGATGAAGGTGCGGCTGTACATCGCCATCGCCGCCATTCTGCTTTTCGCCGTGAACCTTGTGCTCGGCAAGGAGATCTACGGCTCCAAAAACTGGATTATCATCGGTCCGGTCAGCTTCCAGCCGTCGGAGTTGATCAAGATCGCCTTTGTATTCGTCGGTGCTTCGACACTGGACCGCCTGCAGACGAAAAAGAACATCATGGAGTTCATCGTTTTCGCGGCGATCTGTCTGGCCTGCCTTTTCATCATGCGCGATTTCGGCACGGCACTGATCTTTTTCGCCTGCTTCCTGATCATT
>JBJEOO010000197.1:0-8893 GCA_051880755.1 Hominenteromicrobium sp. | reverse complement strand
ATAAACCCAAAAGAATGCCCGCGCGGAAGGCGGCTTCGGCCGTTTCCGTGCGGGCGTCTTTGCCTTTATGCGTTGCGCGTGTGCAGCAGCTTTTCAACATCGGCCGGTTTCAGAACCTGCCCCTGCGACACCACCTCGTCGTTGAGGACCAGCGCCGGCATACGCATAACGCCGTACGTCATTATCGCCTGCATATCGGTGATGTACTCCACCGGCACAGACAGACCCGCCGCCTGCACGGCTTCTTTTGTGTTTTCGTATAGCTCATGACAGGATTTGCAGCCGGCGCCCAGAACTTTGACGCAGCAGATGCCGTCTTTGGCTTCCGGGCAGCAACCCACGGTTTTTTCCTCCGCTTCACCTGCAGGGCAGCCGCAGGGGGAAGCGTTTTTTTCTTCTTTTTTCCTGCCGAAATTAAAAAGTGCCATGATTCATTTCCTCCGGGTATTATAAGATTATATTTTGTATCGCGTTGAAGAAATAACCGACAACGATTATTCCAACCGTGCATACTGCGATGAATATGCCGAGCAGTTTCGGCTTTACCGCCTTGCGGAGCAGGATGAGGGACGGCAGAGACAGCGTGGTTACGCCCATCATAAACGAGAGCACCACGCCGAGCAGCGCGCCCTTTGCAAGCAAAGCCTCGGCAATCGGGATCGTCCCGAAAATATCCGCATACATCGGGATTCCTGCGGCTGCGGCCAGTACGACGCCGAAGGGGTTTCGGCTGCCGAGCATGCGCACAATAAAGTCCTGCGGAATCCAGTTGTGAATGACCGCGCCGATGCCGACGCCGATCAGCACATACGGAAAGACCTTTTTCGCAGTGGAAACCACCTGCTCCCACGCATACCGCATTCTGTCTCTGAAATGAAGCTCCGCCTGCGGCGCATCCATGTAATGGCCGCTGCGGATGAAGGTCTCGACCTGATTTTCCAGATGCAGGCGTTCAATCAGCGTACCGCCCGCAACGGCAATGACCAGACCGAGCACGACATAGATCAGCGCGACCTTCCATCCGAAAATGCTCGTCAGCAGAACAAGACTCCCGAGATCGACCATGGGCGATGAAATCAGAAACGAAAATGTAACGCCAAGCGGCAGACCGGCGCTCGTAAATCCGATAAACAGCGGGATGGACGAGCAGGAACAGAACGGTGTCACCGTGCCAAGCAGTGCGGCAAGCATGTTTGCACCGATTCCGTGAAACCGCCCGAGTATCTTCCTGGTGCGCTCCGGCGGAAAATAGCTCTGGATATAGGAGATGACCAGAATCAGAACCCCCAGCAGCACCATGATTTTGAGGGTGTCGTAGAGGAAAAACTGAATGCTGGCGCCGATTCTGCCCGCCGTGTCCAGTCCGCAGGCCTGAAGAACCGTGCCGATCAGCCGGTTCAGCCACTGCATGCCGAGTATCTCGTTTTGAATGAAATCCCATATGGATTCTGCCGTTTCCATAAATGCCTCCTGTCATATCGTTAAATTGAAATATGTCGATGTATAGGCCGTAAAACAGGCCGTGCGGAAAAGCATGTGCGGTTACTTTTCACAGCACGGCCGGTCGGCATCCGAGCCGGAGACTTGGGTCAGCGCTTTCAGACAGGCGGCGGCCGCTGCAGCGCCTTCCGGAGAAATGGAATAATGCGTCCATTTGCCTTCCTTCCGGCCCACAACAATGCCGGAATCACAGAGGATCTTCATATGGTGGGAAAGCGTAGGCTGTGTCACCTGAATTTCTTCAAGCAGCTTGCAGGCGCATTTCTCGCCCGTTCGCAGGAGCTTTAAAATGCGAATCCGGTTCTCATCACAGAACGCCTTAAAAATCAAAGCGGTTTTTCTTTCATCCAAATCCACACCGGTCACCTCCGCCGAATCAGATTCTGATCCCATTATAGCGGTCATATAGATATTTGTCAATGCATTTTATAAAAAAAGGGCGGCAGGTTGCCCTGCTGCCCCAAAAGCAGATACTTGCCGGTTGACTCACAGCTCTGTGATCACCCTTGCGCGGGCGGAACCGGAATCGGAGGCGGTGACGCGGATCATGGCCGGGATGCGCTGCTGCAGCTCTGCAACATGCGAAATGATGCCGACGACGCGGCCGCTGCTGCGGATTGTTTCCAGCGCGCGCATGGCGGTATCGAGCGTATCGCTGTCCAGCGAGCCGAAGCCCTCGTCTATAAAGATGGAGTCGAGACGCACCGCGCCGGAATGCCCCTGCACAACTTCGGAAAGTCCGAAAGCGAGGGAAAGAGAGGCGAGAAACTGCTCGCCGCCGGAGAGCGTTTCGATAGAACGGCATGTGCCGCTCATGCCGTCCAGCACTTCAATATCCAGTCCGGCGTAACCCTGTCCGCTCTTCGGCGCATTCATACGGTGCAGCGCATAGCGTCCCCGGCTGAGAAGCGTGAAAAAGTGGTTTGCGCATGCGATGGTTTCTTCCAGCATCATGCTGAGCACATACAGCAGAATCGGCATGCGCTGAGCATTTTTCTTTCCGCTCAGCAGTCCGTACAGCCGCGTAACACGGCTGTATTCGAGATCCAATACACGCGCTTCATCGGAAAGCCTTTCAACGGCGGCTGCCGTGTCTTTTCCGGATTCCAGTGCGGTAGTGAGACTGCCGAGCGTGACGGAAAGTGTGCCGATGCGTTTCTGCGCGGCATCAAGGGCTTCCGAGCAGGAAGCGGCGTCGGCGGCGGGCGCATCGCCGAAGCCTTCAAGCGCGGTCTGGGCGTCGGCGGCGCGCTTTTCGGCGGCGGAAAGCAGCTCCCGGGCGGCAGCGTGCGCTTTTTCCGCGCTGCGCAGGGTGCTGTCCAGCCTGCGGATTTCCTCCTCGGCTGCCTTCTGGCGTGCCTCAAGCGCGTGCAGTTCACGCTCTATCGCATCCGTTTCGCGCACGCCGTCAAAAGTGGGCAGACGGCTGAGCAGCTGCTGTAACTCGGCTTTGCAGGCGGAGAGCTTTTCCGAGATTTCCTTGCCGGAGTCTGCGGCGCGGTCCGCGTTTTCACGCAGCGCCTGCAGCCGCTGCCGGGCCTTTGGCGCCTGCGCCGCTTTCTTCTCGACCGCGGTGATTTCGGTGGCGCACCGGAAGCGCGCGGCTTCCAGCGCTTCGGCGGTGTCCGTGATGCCGGCGCATGCGGCCGAAGCTTTTTCAAGCCGTTCTTCCGCCAGCTTCAGCGTCGCTTCAGCGGCGGACGAGGTGTTTTCAGAAGCGGTGTATACGCCGCGCAGCCGTTCCAGCTGTGCGCGCATGGCGTCCAGCTCCGCTTCCGAGACGAGCTTTTCGGCGGACGAGGCCGGGACGGGGTGGTGCAGCGCACCGCAGACCGGGCAGGGCGCACCCTCCTGAAGGTCGGCGGCCAGTGCAGCCGCGTTGTTCCTGCGGCGCATGCCTTCCGCAGCGGAAACGGCTTTGTCCTGCGCGGTCATCGTGAGCCGGTCGCGCAAGGCGTGATTTCGGCAGTTTTCGAGCGCTTCCCGCTGTTTTCGGACCTCCCGGGCGGCTTCATCCCGCTCCTGCAGGCGGCGCAGCACATCCTCCAGCCTGCTCCGTTCGGTAATCAGGGCGGGGAGACGCTCCGCCGCCTGTGTGATGTCTGCCGAGTAGGCCTCTCCCGCTTCAATGCGTTTCAGCGCATCCAACCGGTCGGCTTCCGCCTTTTTTGCGGCCAGACTGAGCCGCTCCGCCTGCGTCTCATGCGTGCCGATATCGGCGAGCACCGCGCGCTTTTCCAGACTGCGCGTGCGCTCCTGGCGGAGCGTTTCCCGGCGGCGTTCATGCGCCTTGGTTTCCGCCTGCAGGTTCTCCATTCTCTCACGGTTCTGACCGGCCTGTTCCGCGCTGCGCGCTGCCCCGGCAAGCTGGAGCTTTGCGGCTTCAAGCTGCCGGGCAGCGGTTGTGTTTTCCGTTTGAAGCTGTGCGAAGGTGAGCGCACGCTCCAGCTGTGCCTGTGCGGCAGTAAGTGCCTGCCGTTCGGCTTCAAGGCGCGATTCGGTTTCTTTTTTCTGGGTTTCGAGCGCTTCAAGCCGCTTTTTCAGGGATTGCGCATCTGCGGCCTGTTCCTTTTCGAGCAGGGACTGCAGTGTGAGGGCGCAGTTCTGACGCTTTGTATCGATCGCTTTGTATCGGTCGCCGAGCTTGATTTCGAGTGCTTTCCAGATCTCGCAGGAGAACAGGGTTTTGAGAATTTCGCCCTTGTCCTTGGAGTTGGCGCGCAGCAGGCGGAGAAACTCACCCTGCGGCAGAACGATAACCTGCGAAAACTGTTCGGCGGTCAGAGAGAGGAGATTCTGCGCATAGTCTGTAATTCTTTTTGCGGAACCGCTTTCCTGCAGCGCCCATCCGTCGTTTTCAAGCCGGTAGCAGGCGTGCTCCTCGTGCAGGTCGCAGGTGGTTGAGCCGCGCTTTTTCCGCATGAACAGCGCGCGGCGAAAGCGGTAGACCCGGTCGCCGAGCGAAAAGGTGAAATCCACCTCGGTTCGGCGGTTTTCGTCGGCATTCAGGCTGCGCAGGTCGGAAAAGCTGCGCTTGCCGCCTGTCGATTTGCAGAAAAGCGCCATGCATATCGCGTCCAGCAGCGTCGTTTTGCCGCCGCCCGTCTGGCCGGAGATCAGAAACAGTCCGGCTTCATTCAGTTTTTCAAAGTCAATGGCGGTCCGGTCCAGATACGGACCGAACGCTTCCAGTTCCAGTCTGAGCGGCTTCATACGCTTTCCTCCAGCTCCTGCATGATTTCCTGAAACAGCTCCGTATCGCCGGGCTGCGGTTCTTCTCCGCAGACGTCGCGCAGGAAGCCCGTGAAGATTGCCGTGCGGTCACGGTTGTGCATCACCTGTTCGGAGAGATGATCGTACCTTGAAGTAAACCATTCGTTGCGCACGCTGAGCAGATTCGGATAATACGGGCGCAGACGGTCGGCCGGGCGGAAAACAGGGCCGTCGTCGGTGAGGGTGATTTCGGCATAATCCGCATCCGGCATACAGCGGCCGCGTTCCAGCAGCTCGTCAAAACGGCCGGAAATCCGCTTCACGTCGTGCAGGGGCGTGACAGACAGCAGCTCCACCGTGTTTTCTTCACCGAGCGTCACAAGCGTCATGCTCTTTTTCTGGTGCGCTTCATCCACGGAATATTTAAGTGGGGAGCCGGCATACCGTGCCGTATCGCCGGCGCGCTGCGCCGCGTGAAGATGGCCGAGCGCCGCATAATCAAACGGCGCGAAAACGTCAGTCGGCACATCGCCCGCACCGCCGACGAAAAGCCGGCTCTCGGAATCGGAGACGGCCGATCCGGCCGCGAAGCAGTGTGCGACCAGAAGATGCTTCTTTTCCGGGTCGAACAGCGGCGTCATACGCTCCAGAACGGCCCGCATGCAGGCGCCGGCGCCGCGCAGACTGTCGTCACCGAGCCAGGCGCGAATCTGCGCGTTATCCAGATAGGGCAGGGCAAAGATCTGTGCGTCGCCGAGCGTGATCGGCCGGAAGGCGCCCTCAAGCGTTGTCACAATGTGAATGCCGTGCTGCGCGAGCAGCCTGGTGCCGACCGCGATGCGCTCCGGACCGTCGTGATTGCCGGAAATGATGACGGCCGGGCATTGCCGCTCACAGAGTGCGCCGATCAGCTCGTCAAAGAGCGCGATGGCCTCCGTGGAAGCGATCTGGCGGTCATAAATATCCCCGGCGATCAGAAGACCGTCGGGCTGCAGCGAGTCAATGGCAGGCAGGAGTGTCTGCCGCACAAAATGACGCTGATCTTCGATCAGGCTTCGCCCGTACAGCAGCCTGCCGAAGTGCAGGTCCGCAATATGCAGGAATTTCATTTCGAGTTCCTTTCCCAAAATCTTATATTTTTCTGAACCGTGTGAATTCTCTCTTTTCAGAAAACGGAATCCGTGATATAATGTGACCACGGCTAATATTGTGATTATAACATGTCTGATGGAGAATAAACAGTGAAAAAATTGAGATTTGCATCCTTTTTTCTGGCGCTTCTTTTGACCCTGTCTGTTTTCGGCGTGCATGCCTCGGCGGATTCTGCGGCTTCCGGAGATTCGGAAACGGGGATCCGTGTGCAGGCGGCTGAGCCGACGACTCAGCCGGTACAGCCGGAAGAGGGTTTTGTCTGCGATAAGCTGACCGATCCGAACAGCGAATCCATTTTTATGGTGAGTCTGGATACCGGCACGGTTGTCTTCACCATGAATCCGGATGAGCGCCGGCCGATGGCTTCCCTCACAAAAATTATGACGTATATCGTCACGGCGGAAACCGTTGACGATTTGCAGAATACGCGCACGACGGTTCCGGAGAGCGTGGCACAGGAACTGGAGGGCACCGGCTCGTCGCTTGCCGAGATCCAGACCGGCGAGGAGTTTTCGATTTACGAGCTTCTGAACCTGATGATGGTGCCGTCCGGCAACGATGCGGCCCTGACTCTGGCCAAATATGTGGATTCGCTCGGCATTCCGGCAGAGGACGCCGCGTTTGATGAGGACGGCGACGGCAAAATGAGCTTTGTGGAGCTGATGAACCGCAAGGCACAGGAGCTTGGCTGCACCAATACGCATTTTGTCAACCCGCACGGCCTTTACGATGAAAACCATTACACAACCGCCCGCGAGATGGCGGTGATCACACAATATGCGCTGACGCTTCCGTACTTCGCAGAGATCACCTCGCAGACCTTTTACACGCAGGCTCCGACGAATAAAACAAGCGAGGCCCGGACGGTGACGACGTCGAACCGCATGCTCCTGAGTTACGCGGAGGAGTATTATACATATGCCACCGGTATCAAAACCGGTTCGCTCAACGAATCCGGCTACTGCATTGCGGCTTCCGGCCTTTATGACGGATACAGCTATCTTGTCATTTGTATGGGCAGCCCGTATATCGATGCCAACGGCAACCGCACCAATTATCACGGCGAAATGTATGACGCGGCGACCCTGCTGCGCTGGGCTTTCCTGAATATCGAAACCAAGACGCTTGTAGCCGACGGTGATCTGCTCGGCGAGGTGGAACTCAAATATGCCTGGGATAAGGATCGCCTGCAGGTGGTGGCCGAGGGCAATGTGACCGCCATGCTGCCGACGAATCTCGAGGAGGACAGCATCACGGTGCAGCTCGAACTGCCGGATTCCGTCAAGGCGCCGATCAAAAAAGGCGATCAGGTCGGCACCGCGACGTATATCTATAAGGGTGAGGTGCTTGCCGAGGTGCCGCTTGTCGCGGCGGAAAGCGTGGAGCGCAGCGAGATTATTCAGACCATCGAGCAGGGAAAGGAAATTCTCACCTCGCCGTGGTTCCTGCTTACAGCCGCGGTTATTCTCGTTCTGGCAATTGCCTATGTTGTGCTTGCGGTTCTCATCAACCGCAAACGCCGCAGAATGCGCCGCGTCAAAAAGTACAGAGATATGTAAAGGATTTTCGGCCTGACCGTCAGTCTCGGCCAGACCGAAAATATTTTTTACTTTTTTTGAAAAAAGGGCTTGCAATTTCTCGCGTCCCGTAGTATAATAACAAAGCACTCAAAAGTGAACATATCGCGGGGTGGAGCAGTTCGGTAGCTCGTCGGGCTCATAACCCGAAGGTCGTAGGTTCAAATCCTGCCCCCGCAACCAAATCAGTTACCGTTGTTGATACAATTTCAACAACGGTAATTTTTTATTTGCTGCCGTTCTTGAGATGTTTTTGGAAGGAAACCGGAGAAGCGGCGGTAAGGGCGCAGGAGGGTGTGCATTCCCCTGAAATGAAACCACACTGAACGATCGGGGTGGTTTTTAATAAGAAGCAGGTGCAGGCGTTTTGCGTATGGTTTTGATACCTTCGGCAAAGCGCTTTTTTGACCCCGTTTTTTTCTGGTGCGGCTGTTTCTGCCGGACTTCCCACATTCCGGAGATGCGCTCTATTTCAAATACCGGACATGCATAAATAGGACTTCCGTATGTTCGTTGAGACAGACTTTCGGAAAGGCCTTTTCCGGATCACGGTAAAGAAATGCAAAAGACCACCGGCTGTGCCGATGGTCTTCAAATGATTTGCGATATGTGGTCAAAAAATCCGTTTGGTCGGGCGGATGGTCAACCGGTCGTTCCATGCGGCCGGAAAACAACCCGGAAGGGCTCTATGATTTGAAATAGTAGAGCAGCATCAATACCACGGCTGCGGTCAGATAAAAAAGACCGGGAAGCACCAGCGGAGAGGCAGAGCGTTTCTTTCTCTTCCGATGTGTGTAATCGAAGTAGCAGGGATACCGCTTTTCAAGACCGCGAAGCCGGTCAATTAGACTTCCGGCGGCATAGCGGATGCCATCAAACAGGCCTTCCTCCGAGATGCGCAGCATCACGCCTAAACCGGTCAGCAGGAACCCGGGCAGCAGGGCCGCATTGCTTAGAATACGAAACCATTCCCGAGCACCGGATACCGGCATCTGGTACAGAACACTGATGAGCATCAGCAGGCCGCCGCAGACCAAGGCGATCAGCTTTCCCAGATGGCGCTTCATAGTGTTTGCGCTCCCATCTGCCGGGCTTCAGCTTCGGTACAGCGGACAAAATGACCGGGGAAAATCTCCCGCAGGGTCAGGTCTGCTTCCTCTTCCGGCGTGTAAACCGGCGGCTGATAGACGATGCGGGTGCGCTGCTTTTCGTAATGGGGGTCAGGCATGGGGATGGCCGACAGCAGAGACTGGGTGTAGCCGTGGAGAGGACGCGCGAACAGTTCGTCAGACTCCGCCAATTCCACCAGATGGCCAAAATACATCACGCCGATGCGGTCAGAGAAATACTTGACCACCGACAGGTCGTGGGCGATGAAGAGGATGGAGATTCCCAGCTCATCCCGGAGCTGACCCAGCAGATTGATGACCTGGGCCGGAATGGACACGTCC
>JBJEOO010000196.1:22964-37309 GCA_051880755.1 Hominenteromicrobium sp. | reverse complement strand
TCCGGCGCTGTCGTTTGCGGTGCGGTATCTGCACTGCGATGCCGGTATCTGCGTCACGGCGAGCCACAACCCCGCAAAGTATAACGGCTATAAGGCCTACGGCAGCGACGGCTGCCAGGTCACCGAGGGCATGGCCGACGGCATCATGGCGGCCATCGAGGCGCTCGATATCTTCGCGGATGTGAAGAAGATTCCGTTCGAGGAAGCGCTCGCCGCCGGCAAGATCGAATACATCGGCGAAGAAACCGTCAGCGCGTTCATCGCGGACGTTTACAAGGAAAGCATTCTCGGCAAGCCGGCCGATAACCTCAAGCTCGTCTATACACCGCTCAACGGCAGCGGCAAGATGTGCGTTCTCCGCATTCTCGATAAGATCGGCGTCAAGGACGTCACGGTTGTGCCCGAGCAGAGCGAGCCGGACGGCAACTTCCCCACCTGCCCGTATCCGAACCCGGAAATCCGCGAGGCGCTTCAGAAGGGCCTGGAGCTTTGCGAGACCGTGAAGCCCGACCTGCTGCTCGCAACCGATCCGGACTGCGACCGCGTGGGCATCGCCGTCAACCAGAACGGCACCTATCAGCTCATGACCGGCAACGAGGTCGGTATTGTCCTCCTGAACTTCATCGCACAGTGCAAGACGGAGCTGGGCACCATGCCGAAGGATCCGGTCGCGGTCACCACGATTGTTTCCACGGATATGGTCAACGACATCGCGAAGGATTACGGCATCGAGATCCGCCGCGTGCTGACCGGCTTCAAATACATCGGCGACCAGATTGCCCTGCTCGAAAGCGAGGGCCATCCGGAGCGCTATCTCCTCGGCTTCGAGGAAAGCTACGGCTATCTCTCCGGCGGTTATGTCCGCGATAAGGACGCCGTCAACGGCAGCATGCTGATCTGCGAAATGGCCTCCTACTACAAGGAAAAGGGCATGACGCTGATCGACGCCATCAACGAGCTGTATGAAAAGTACGGCTATTACAAGAACGATCTCTGCAACTTCACCTTCGAGGGCGAGGACGGCATGAAGCAGATGAACGCCATCATGGACGGCCTGCGCATGAATCCGCCGACGGAGATCGCGGGCTATGCGGTCATCGGCCGCAGCGACTACAAGCTTTCCGTGCGCACAGACGGCACGGAAAAGACCGAGATCACGCTGCCCAAGTCGAACGTGCTCGAGTATCGCCTCGAAAACGGCAGCAAGCTGATCGTCCGTCCGTCCGGCACCGAGCCGAAGATCAAGATCTATCTCTCCGGCAAGGGCAAGACGCGCGAAGCGTCCGAGGAGATCATCGCGAAGATGAAGGCGGCGGCAACCGCGCTGCTCGGCCTGTAAGCCCTTTCATTCGGAAAAACACCTGCAGGGCGCCGCTCCAAGCGAGCGGCGCCCTTATCCGTTCAAAAAACAGAAAATATGTTCGGAAAATCCATTGCTTTTTTTGCCCGGATTTAGTATAATATCCGTAAAGAGAATCAGGCACGGAATTTCAGAAAAGTGAGGATATACAGATGGCAAACGACAAAAACAATAAGGTATCGGAAAAAACGAAGCCCGGCGATAAGATCAAGCCGGAAGACAAAATCAAGGCGCTTGAAACGGCGCTGACCCAGATCAAGAAGCAGTTCGGCGAAGGCGCGGTCATGCGGCTCGGCCAGAACAACGCGCTGCAGGTGGAGGCCATTCCCACCGGCTCTCTTTCGCTGGATCTTGCGCTCGGCATCGGCGGCCTGCCGCGCGGCAGAATCGTCGAGATCTACGGGCCGGAATCCTCCGGTAAGACGACGCTCGCGCTGCACTGTGTCGCTGAGGGGCAGAAAATGGGCGGCAACGCCGCGTTCATCGACGTCGAGCATGCGCTCGACCCGGTCTATGCCTCCGCGCTCGGCGTGGATGTCGATTCACTGCTGGTTTCCCAGCCGGATACCGGCGAGCAGGCGCTGGAAATTACCGAGGCGCTTGTCCGTTCCAATGCGATTGACGTGATTGTTGTCGACTCCGTTGCGGCGCTGGTGCCGCGCGCCGAGATTGAGGGCGAGATGGGCGACAGCCACGTCGGCCTGCAGGCACGGCTGATGTCGCAGGCGCTCAGAAAGCTTGCGGGCGCAATCTCCAAGTCCAACTGCGTCGCGATCTTTATCAACCAGCTGCGTGAAAAGGTCGGTGTGATTTACGGCAACCCGGAGGTCACGCCCGGCGGCCGCGCGCTGAAATTCTATTCCTCCGTGCGTCTGGATGTGCGCAAGAAGGAGGTTCTCAAGAGCGGCTCGGATGTGGTCGGCTCGCGCACCAAGGTCAAGGTGGTCAAAAACAAGGTTGCCCCGCCGTTCCGCGAGGTGGAGTTCGATATCATGTACGGGCAGGGCATTTCCCGCGTCGGCGACCTGCTCGATCTTGCCGAAAAGCTCGATATTGTGCAGAAGAGCGGCGCGTGGTTCTCGTACAACGGCACGCGCATCGGTCAGGGCCGCGACAACGCGAAGAAGTTCCTGCAGGATAATCCGGACGTCTTTGAGGAGGTTGCCGAAAAGGTCAGGCAGAACGCGGATAAGCTGTATGCGAAGTCCGTAAAGCCCGGCGCCGAGGCAAAGCCGGCCGCCGTGCCGGTGGAGGTACCGGTGGCGCCTGAGGAAAAGAGAACGGCCAAGAGCGTTCAGGCGGATATCGACATCACCGTCGATGACGACGAATGATCATCACCGATATTCAGCCGCGCCGCCGCAGGCTCTCTCAGCTTTATATTGACGGCGAAGCGGCCGTGCAGGTCGATACGGAAACGCTGCTGAAAAGCGGGCTTGCGATCGGCGATGCGATCGACGACGAGCAGCTCCACTCGCTCCTGCAGGCTTCCGCCGCGCACCGCGCGGAGGAAAAGGCGCTGTACCTGCTTGAGCACCGGGCGCACTCGAAAAAGGAGCTTGAGGATAAGATCACGCGCGCGGAGTTTGACCGCTCGGCCGCCCGCCGCGCCGCCGAGCATATGGAGGCGCTCGGACTTGTGGACGACGCGGACTATGCCCGCCGTCTCGCGCAGGAGCTTTTCACACGCAAAAAATACGGCGCGCGCCGCGTGAAGCAGGAGCTGCGCCAAAAGGGCATCGCGGATGAACTCATCGAAGCGGCGGTCGGGGAATTTTCCGCGGACCGCAGTGAGACGGCGGAGACCATCCGCGGGATTCTCGAGCGCAAATATCCCGCCGCGTGGGAGGACGAAAAGACCCGCCGCCGCGCCGTCGCCGCCCTGCAGCGGTACGGCTACGGCTTCGAGGAAATTTTCGCCGTGCTGAACGCGGAGCCGGAGGAATGAGGGGAGCGCGTATGTACTGCATTTTGGTTACCGGAATTCCCGCCGCCGGGAAAAGCACCATGGCGGCGTTTTTGGCGGATGCACTCGGCCTGCCCGTCCTTTCCAAAGACAGCATCAAGGAGATTCTGTTTGACGACCTCGGGTTTCGGTCGCGCGAAGAAAAGGTCAGGCTGGGCGTTGCCGGCATGCATGTGATGTACTATGCGGCGGAACAGCTGATGAAGGCGCGGCAGCCCTTTATTCTGGAGAACAATTTTGAAAATACCTCAAGGGACGGGCTGGTGGAGATTCTCCGCAGGCACGGGTACCGGGCGATTACGGTCGTGCTGACCGGCGACTACAAAGTGATTTACCGGCGCTTTTGCAAACGAGATACAGATCCGCTCCGGCACCGAGGGCATGTCGTGAACGATTGCTATCCGGAGATGGATCCCCATGCGCGTGCAAAGACGATTTCGTTTGAGGATTTTGCAGACGGCATCGCCCGCCGCGGAATGGACAGCTTTGCGGTAGACGGGCCGCGCATCGTTGTGGACACAACGGACTTCGGCAAGGTCGATTATGAAGCGGTACGGCGGCAGATCACCGACCTGCTGGAAACGCGGAATGACGATTAATTCCGATGGAATGAAGCAGATTTCTCGCGCATGGAAATTGTACGTTTTTTGTGAACGGACGGCTTTTCGATTGAAATGCCGTCCGTTTTCTGTTAGAATAAAGAAAAACTGCAAATGACGAAAGGGTTTTCAATATGGCTATAAAAGTGGGAATGGTCAGCCTTGGCTGCGCCAAAAATCAGGTGGACGGCGAAATGCTGATGGCGAGCCTCAAGAACGCGGGCTTTGAGCTGAGCGACGACGCGGCGCTCGCCGATGTGGCGATCGTCAACACCTGCGGCTTTATCGAGAGCGCGAAGCAGGAATCCATCGACGAGATTCTGGAGCTTGCCACGCTGAAAAAAGAGGGACGCATCAAAAAGCTTGTCGTCACGGGCTGCCTCGCCGAGCGCTACCGCGAGGAAATCCACAAGGAGCTGCCCGAGGTGGACGGCGTGTTCGGCATCGGCGCGAACGGCGACATCGCCGCGTGCATCCAGAGCGTGATGGAGGGCTTCACGGAGCGCTTCCCGGAGAAAGAGAAAATGCCGCTGTGCGGCGACCGCGAGCTTTCCACGCCGAGCTATTTCGCGTACCTCAAAATCGCCGAGGGCTGCGACAACCGATGCACCTACTGCGCGATTCCGATGATCCGCGGCGGCTACCGCAGCCGTACGATGGAGAGCATCGAGGAGGAAGCGCGCTCGCTCGTCGAAAACGGTGCAAAGGAGCTGATCCTCATCGCGCAGGATACCACGCGCTACGGCATCGACCTCTACGGCGAGTATTCGCTTGCAAAGCTTCTGCGCCGCCTGTGCAGCATTGAGAAGCTGCACTGGCTCCGCGTGTTGTACTGCTACCCGGACGCCATCACGGACGAGCTGCTCGATACGATCGCCGAAGAGGAAAAGATCGTCAAATACATCGACCTGCCGCTGCAGCACGCTTCGGGCAAAATCCTGAAGGCGATGAACCGCCGCGGTGACCGCCAGAGCCTTACGGCGCTGATGCGGAAAATCCGCGAAAAGATTCCGAACGTCACGCTGCGCACCACGCTGATCACCGGCTTCCCGGGCGAGACGGAGGAGGATTTCACCGAGCTTGCGGAGTTTGTGAAGGACATGCAGTTTGAGCGTCTCGGCTGCTTCGCGTATTCGCAGGAGGAGAACACCCCCGCGGCGGAGCTGCCGGATCAGATCGACGAGGATGTGAAGAACCACCGCGCCGAGCTGATTATGGACGCGCAGATGAACATCATGGACCGTCTCGGTGAAAAGCAGGTGGGCCGCGATATCGAGGTGCTCACCGAGGGCTTTGACCGCTACGCCGAGTGCTGGTTCGGCCGCAGCGCCATGGACGCGCCGGACATCGACGGCAAGGTGTTTTTCTCGGCGGAGAAAAAGCCGTATCTCGGTCAGCTTGTCACCGTACATATTGATGAGGCGATCGACTGCGATCTGTTCGGCACGCGCGTCTGAGCCGCGGAAAGGACTTTGCTTATGAATTTACCGAATAAACTGACGATGCTGCGCATCGCGCTGGTTCCGTTCTTTGTTTTCTTTACCATGGCGGATTTCATCCCGCATCATCTGCTGATTGCCGGGCTGATCTTCGGCGCGGCGTCGTATACCGATCATCTGGACGGCAAAATTGCCCGGCGGGATAACCTGATTACGAACTTCGGCAAGCTGATGGATCCGCTCGCCGATAAAATCATGGTGATGTCGGCGCTGGTCTGCTTTGTTGCGACGGGCTTTACGAATGTCTGGTTTGTCCTGCTCATCATGGTGCGCGAGTTTGCCGTCACCTCCATCCGCCTGATTGCGGTGGAAAACGGCAGGGTCATCGCCGCGAACAACTGGGGCAAGGCCAAGACCGTTTCGCAGATTGTTGCCATCTGCGCAATTTTCCTACTTCAGTATGTGCTGGAGCTGCATACGCTGGGCATTCTCACACTGCCCGCCGTGGAAACGGTGCGCACCGTGTTCGGCTGGATCGGCTTCGTGCTGATGGGCATCGCGGCCCTGCTCGCCGCCGTTTCCGGCATCATCTATGCGAAGGACAGCGCCGCGCTGTTCCGCGACAAATAACAGGCGGCAGAGGAAACCGTATGTATGAAAGGATGCCGGATAGGCAGCAAAAGCCGGCGCTCGGGGAAATGACCGCCTTCTGCGGCGCGCTCAGCGCGATGTTTACAAGGAGTATAAAAAATGAGTTCTGATATCCACAAGCTTTCAGACCCTTCGGCGGCGCTGGAGCTGTTCGACGGCTGGGATGAAACCGTTATCTGGTCGGCGCTGGACGGCACCATGGGCACGGTTTACGCAAACGAAGCCATGACGGCGGCGGCAGCCGTGCTCGGCGATTTGGCTTTCATCGCGTCGCCCGCGCCGGATGTGGACGCGGTGCAGGCACTGCTCGACGGCCTGAAGGCGAATATCGACCACACCGTGATTCTGGCCGCGCAGAATGACGCCCTGTTTGCGCAGTGCAAAGCGCTGCTCGGCGACGTGCGCTGCGGCGTGCGCTATGCGGTCAAAAAGGAGCGCGGCGTGTTTGACGCTGATCGGCTCCGGAAATTTGCGGCGGATGTTCCGCAGGGCTATGTGCTTTCCGGCATGACGCCGGAAATCTGGGCGCAGATCCGCGAAAAGGGCGGATGGATGCGCGATTTTATCTCGAATTTCCAAAGCTATGAGCAGTTCACCGCGCGTGCGCTCGGCGTATTCGCGCTGTGCGGCGGCGAGATTGTCTGCGGCGCTTCCTCGTATTCCGCGTTTGACGGCGGCATCGAGATCGAAATCGATACGCATGAGGCGCACCGCCGCCGCCATCTGGCGCGGGCCTGCGCGGCGAAGCTGATTCTGGACTGTCTGGCGCGCGGCCTGTATCCCTCGTGGGACGCGGCGAACCTGATGAGCATTTCGCTTGCGCAGCAGCTCGGCTACCATTTCAGCCACACCTATCCGTATCTGCTGCTCACGCCTGCGGCGCAGGACGCGGAGCGCTTGGATAAGCGGTATGACGAGGCCGTTCTGCAGGCGCGGGCGCTTCTGGCGGACGAGGCGGAGGCGGTGCCGAACATGTCGAATCTGTCGGCACTCCTGATGGAAACGCTCGACCGCGTCAATTGGGCGGGCTTTTATACCGTGCAGCCGGACGGCAATCTGCTGCTCGGCCCGTTTCAGGGCAAGCCGGCGTGTCTGCGCATCGAAAACGGGCGCGGCGTCTGCGGCACGGCGCTCAGAGAACGCCGCACGCTGCTTGTGCCGGACGTCCACGCGTTCCCGGGGCATATCGCCTGTGACAGCGCGAGCCGGTCCGAAGCGGTCGTGCCGGTGATGCGCGGGGAAACGGTATTCGCCGTGCTCGATCTGGACAGCCCGGTGAAGAACCGCTTTACGGCGCGTGAAGCCGCTTTTCTGGAGAAAATCGCAGAGATTCTGGCGGAGAAATTCTGACCGCCGGTTTTCCAAAATATATTTTCGGGAGGAATTCACATGACAAACGAAGTAATCCGGAACATTCTGACCCGCCGCAGTGTCCGCGCGTTTCAGGATAAGCCCGTGGAGCGCGAAAAGATCGACACGCTGCTGAAGTGCGCGACCTACGCGCCCAGCGCCATGAACCGCCAGACGTGGCATTTTTCCGCCGTCCTGAGCACGGCGAAGATCAAAAAGCTCGCTGCCGCGATGGGCGAGGCGCTCGGCAATCCGAACTATAACCTGTACTGCCCGGCGGCGCTGATCATTCCGTCCAATACGGAAAGCGGCGCATGGGACAACGCCTGCGCCATGGAGAACATCATGCTCGCCGCGCATTCCATGGGCGTCGCGTCCGTCTGGATCAACCAGCTCAGCGATACCTGCGACGACCCGCGCGTGCGCGCGGTGCTCACGGAGCTTGGCGTGCCGGAGGAGCACAAGGTGTTCGGCATGGCGGCGCTCGGCTATGCCGCGGCGGAGCCGAAGCCGGCCGAGAAGAAATACCCGGTCACCGTCATCGAGGACTGAGCCGGGTCCCGGAAATCCCGGGGCGCGGACGGTTGAAAAACGGCCGCAAGTATGATAAAATAGCCGCGATACCCGGAAATTCAGCCCGGGGTCGCGGCTTTTTTCGGAGAATTCGGAGGATATGGCATGGTAAAGACGGAAAATTCGATCGTGGACGGCGTGATCTGGAAGCAGCTTTTGCTGTTCTTTTTCCCGATTCTGATCGGGACCTTTTTTCAGCAGCTTTATAATACGGTGGATACGGTGATTGTCGGCCAGTTTGTGGGCAAGGCGGCGCTGGCCGCCGTGGGCACCACCGGCACGGTCATCAACCTGCTGGTCGGCTTTTTCGTCGGCGTTTCCTCGGGCGCAACGGTCATCATCTCCCAGTTTTTCGGCGCGGAGGATCCCCAAAATGTCTCGAAGGCGGTTCATACGTCGATTGCGCTCGCGCTGGCGGGCGGCGCGGTCATCATGGCGGTCGGCCTGCTGACGGCGCGTCCCGTTCTGGAAGTGATGAACGTCCCTGAGGACATCCTCGACGACGCCGTGCTCTATATGAACGTCTATTATGCCGGCATCATCGCCTGCATGGTCTATAACATCGGCACGGGCGTGCTGCGCGCCATCGGCGATTCGCGCATGCCGCTGTACATCCTGATTGTCTGCTGTCTGGCCAACGTGCTGCTCGACCTGCTTTTTGTCGTGGCGTTCCGCTGGGCGGTGTTCGGCGTGGCGCTGGCCACGGTGCTCTCGCAGGTCATCAGCGCGGCGCTCGTCATGGCGCGGCTGATGCTCACGCAGGAGGCCTACCGGGTGGAGCTTCGGAAAATCCGGTTCGATGCGGGCATCCTCCGGAACGTCATCCGCATCGGCCTGCCCTCGGGGCTGCAGTCCGTCATGTATTCCTTCTCGAATATCCTCATTCAGACGAGCATCAACGGCTTCGGAACGGACGCCATTGCGGCGTGGTCGGCCATCGGCAAGATCGACGGCTTCATCTGGATGGTGATGAACGCGTTCGGCATTTCGGTCACGACCTTCGTCGGGCAGAATTTCGGCGCGCGCCGGTACGACCGCGTCAAGCGCAGCACGCATATCGGCCTGCTGATGGCGCTCGGCTCCACCATCACCCTGAGCGTTCTGCTGTTTGCGCTGCGCGAGCCGCTGCTGCGTCTGTTTACGGACGATGCGGAGGTCGTCCGGCTCGGCGCGAACTTCTTCAAAATTCTCGCGCCGTCCTACTTCACCTTTGTCTTTATCGAAATCTTTTCCGGCGCGATCCGCGGCGCGGGCGAATCGCTTCAGCCGATGCTGATCACATGCTTCGGCGTGTGCGGCCTGCGGATTGTGTGGCTGCTGATTGCCGTGCCGCTCTGGCATACGATGGAGATGATCGCGCTGAATTACCCCGTCACATGGGTCACGACGGCGGTTGTTTTCATCGTGTACTATGCGCGCGGCAGGTGGCTGGACCGCTGCATCCGCCGCGAGCACGACCCGTCGCACACCACGCTGCGCAAAAAAGCGCCCGCGCGATAATCACACGGAAACGGCGGCAGCCCGCATCTTCCTAACACAGGAGCGGGCTGCCGGTTTTTTTATGCCGCAGGCCTTGGATGCGGATGCGTACATAATAAAAAAGGGATCGCCGGCGGCGGTCCCTTTTTCGTATCCAAATCAATAATTCTGGGCGCGAAGCTCGAAGTAGGCCTTCGGATGTGCGCAGACGGGGCAGACCTCCGGCGCGCTCTTGCCGATATGGATGTGGCCGCAGTTTCTGCAGATCCAAACCATGTCGCCGTCTCTGGAGAAGACAACGCCTTCCTCGATGTTGGCGAGCAGCGCTCTGTAACGCTCCTCGTGCTCCTTCTCAATGGCCGCGACCTGCTCGAACAGGGAAGCGATGTGGTCGAAGCCCTCCGCCTTGGCGTCCTCGGCAAAGCGCTTGTACATGTCGGTCCACTCGTAGTTTTCGCCGGCGGCGGCATCCTTCAGGTTGGTGATGGTGTCCGCCACACTGCCGTCATGCAGGAGCTTGAACCAGATCTTCGCGTGCTCCTTCTCGTTGTTCGCCGTCTCGGTGAAGAGATCCGCAATCTGCTCATAGCCGTCCTTCTTGGCCTTCGAGGCATAGTAGGTATACTTGTTTCTGGCCTCCGATTCGCCGGCAAAGGCCGCCATCAGGTTGGCTTCGGTTTTTGTGCCCTTTAATTCTTTCATATCAATTTCCTCCTTGCAACTGATTTTAGGTTTTCCGTTTCCATACGGGATATACGCTGCGGTATGTTCGTATTATACACCTTCGGGATGGAAAAATCAAGCAAAAATAAGAATTATTCTCGTTTTTACAGCTCAAATTCCATAACCTCGCAGTTGCCGAGCTTGAAAGCGGCGTAGGCCTCGTTTTCGACGTCGAGGAAATATGTACGGATCATGCGGCAGATTCCGCCGTGGCAGACGAGGAGCGTCGGCTCGCCGCCCTGCGCCTTCAGCTCCTGGAGGAGCGGGTACAGCCGCCCGGCGAGGTCCAGCATCGATTCTCCGTCCGGGTAGCGCACGGCAAACTGGCGCTTGTTCGCGTTGAACGCTTCGCCGTCCCAGTCCGTGTTCTCGTAGATGCCGTAATCCTGCTCGATGAGCCGGCCGTCCGTCTCGATTTCCGCGACGCCGATGGCATCGGCAATCAGGCGGGCGGTGTGCTGCGCGCGGCGCATGGGCGAGGCGATGATGCGCCGGATGCCCTTGTCTTTGAGGCTCTCCCCGGCGGCGATGGCCTGCGCGGCGCCCTTTTCGGTCAGGTCGATGTCGGTGCGCCCGCAGACGCGGTGTGCGGCGTTCATCGGCGTTTCGCCGTGTCGGGTAACATACAGCTTCATGGCGTTCCCCCGTCAAATGCGGTCTGCAATGGTCAGCAGCAGCCGCTCGGTGTCCTCCCAGCCGAGGCAGGGGTCGGTGATGGACTGCCCGTGCACCATGCAGTCGCTGATTTTCTGCGAGCCTTCGATGAGGTAGCTCTCGATCATCACGCCCTTGACAAGGCGGTGAACGTCCCCGTTGTGCGCGCGGCTGTGGAGCACCTCGCTGACGATGCGGATCTGCTCCCTGAACTTCTTGCCGGAGTTCGAGTGGTTCGCGTCGACGATGCAGGCGGGGTTCTGCAGCCCGCTCTTTTCGTACAGCGCGCACAGGCGCGTGAGATCCTCGTAGTGGTAGTTCGGGATATTGGTGCCGTATTTGTCGACGCCGCCGCGCAGGATGGCGTGGGCGAGCGGGTTGCCGGAGGTTGTCACGTCGCAGCCGCGGTAGATGAAGTTGTGCGCGCTCTGCGCCGCCTTGATCGAGTTCATCATCACGGCGAGGTCGCCGGAGGTCGGGTTCTTCATGCCGGCGGGGATGTCCATGCCGCTCGCCGTCAGGCGGTGCTGCTGGTTCTCCACCGAGCGCGCGCCGATCGCCTCATAGGAGAGCAGGTCGTCAAGGTAGCTGCGGTTCTCGGGGTAGAGCATCTCGTCGGCGCAGGTCAGGCCGGTTTCGCGGATGGCGCGCATGTGCATCTTGCGGATGGCGATGATGCCGCCGAGCAGGTCGGGGGCCTTGTCGGGGTCGGGCTGGTGCAGCATGCCCTTGTAGCCCTCGCCGGTGGTGCGCGGCTTGTTCGTGTAGATGCGCGGGATGAGGATCAGCTTGTCCTTTACCTGCTCGTTGACGCGCGCGAGACGCCCCGTGTATTCGCACACCGCGTCCTCGTTGTCGGCGGAGCAGGGGCCGACGATGACGAGAAATTTATCGGATTCGCCGCGGAATACCCCGGCGATTTCCGCGTCGCGCTGCGCTTTGATGCGGCGGATATCCTCCGGAAGCGGGAACTGTGCTTTGAGCGCCGCCGGATTCGGCAGCTCCTTGTTGATGGTCATGGACATGGGTAAGACTCCTTTAGCTGTGAAATGCGGATGATTCCCGCTCCGTGTTTTCGGCGAGGAAGCGTTCGATGGCTTCTCCGCTGTACGAGAGCAGGCGGCCGAAGCGCACGGCGATTTCCCGCCGGGCCTCGCCCGTATATTGTCCTGCGTTCTGCAGGGCTTTTTTGTCGTGTTGGATGGCGAGCAGCTCGGCCAGATCGGCCGGGTCGCGGTAAAAGACGACGTTCTGCCTGCCGCGGTTCAGCGAGAGCGGGAAGAGGTCGGTCAGCACCGGCTCCTGCAGAAAATACGCTTTGCAGCCGTATTCCGCCGCGATTTTTTCGCATGCGCCGATGAAATCCGCGCCGAGCGTGTTCTGAAGCTCCTCCGGCGTGAAGGGGTGGCTCAGCGCAACGCGCTTCACGCCCGCGCGGACGACCTCGCAGAACGCCGCGCACACGCCGAGCGCGAACGACCGGGGGTCGGGCTTCTGATTCTGTTCCATAGCGTGCTCCTTTGTATGTACGCCGCAGCAGCGGCTTTTTTTCATTCCTTCGTTATGCGGACGCCCGGCAGCGATTCCACCGAATGCTGCACAAAGCGCTCCAAGTCGTTTTTCGTTGTGAGCTTTGCGCCCGTCTGCATGATGCTCTCCTTCATCGCGGGCGTGAGGGATTCAAAATACGCGCGCGCGGCATCATCCAGCTTCGACAGATCCATAAAAGCCATCCTTTCTGCGTTTTATGGCCATAGCTTTTGCAGAACCGCGCGGAATATACCTCAGCGCCAGCCGCCGGAAACCACGAGCGTCTCGCCGGTGATATACGGGCTTTCGGCGAGAAAGCGCACGGCGGCGGCCACCTCTTCGGGACGGCCCGCGCGACGGAGCGGGATTTCCTCGCACAGCGCGGCTTTGTCCGCCTCGCTCAGGTGTCCGTTCATTTTGGTATCGATGTATCCGGGCGCGACGGCGTTCACCGTGATGTTCGAGGGCGCAAGCTCGAGCGCGAGCGCCTTGGTCAGCCCGAGCATGCCGGCCTTCACCGCCGAATACGCCACCTCCATGGATGCGCCGCTCACGCCCCAGATGGAGGAGATGTTGACAATGGCGCCCGACTTGCGGCGGATCATCTCGCGCGCCGCGCACTGCGAGAGGTATACGGCGGAGGAGAGGTTCGCGCCGACAATGCGGTTCCATTCCTCGGGCGTCATCGCGTCGAAAAACGTGACGAGCGAGATGCCCGCGGCGTTTACGAGCACGTCGATGTGCCCGAGCGCGCGGGTGCTTTCCGCCCAGACGCGTTCGCAGACGAGCGGATCGGAAAGATCGCCCTGCACGGCATGGGCTTTGCGCCCGGCTGTTTGCAGCTCCAAGGCAAGCGCCTGCGCGGTTTCGATATGCCTTGCGCCGCAGAGCGCGACGCCGTAGCCCGCGCCGCTGAATTCCCGGGCGATTGCCGCGCCGATCTCGCCCGACGCGCCGGTGATGAGTGCTGTTTTCATGCCATATTCCCCGTCATATACATCAAAATTGCGAGCGCGGCGAGCGGCGCCGTTTCCGTGCGCAGAATGCGCGGGCCGAGCGTCGCGGTGAGCACGCCGTGTTCCTTCGCGAATTCGACCTCCCGGGCGTCAAAGCCGCCCTCCGGCCCGATAAAGACCGAAACCGCCGTCTCGTCCGCGGGCAGGCAGTCCGCAAGCGGCAGGCCGCCGCCCTCGTAAAACAGAATTTTCGTGCCCTTCGCCGCGCGCACGGCCTCCGCAAAGCCCGTCATCGCGCCCACGGCCGGCACCGCGCCGCGCCCGCTCTGCTTTGCGGCCTCCAGCGCGATGCGCTGCAGGCGCTCCTGCTTTTTGGCGGCGGATTTCGCATCCGGGCGGGAGACGCTGCGGGCGGTCAGCACCGGCACAATCTCCGCCGCGCCAAGCTCCGTCGCCTTCTGCACGACGAGGTCGAGCTTGTCGCTTTTGGGCATGCCCGGGTAGAGCGTCACGCGGAGCGAAGGCTCGCTTTTGTTCCGGTATTTCCGCGTGAGACGCACCGTCACCGCGTCGCCCGCGATGTCCGCAATCTCCCCGTCGTAGTCGAAGCCTGCGCCGTCCGAGAGCGTCAGCGCTTCGCCGGGGCGCATCCTCAGCGACCGCGCGATGTGCCGGCCGTCCTCGCCGCCGAGCACCGCCGTGCCGGCCTGCAGCGCGTCGTCAAACCGCACCGCGTCCGTAAAAAATCTCGGCATATTCCCCCTCCGATCCTCAGATTCCTGTATCTTTTATGATACCACGTTTTGGCGGTAAAGCGCAATCCCTTTTTATGCGCGGTGGAAGGCGTAAAAAACAAGATGCCATATAAGCCTCCCTCTCTGAGGAAGGTGGCACGCGAAGCGTGACGGAAGGAGCAAAACAGAAGCGCGCTGATTTTACTCCCCCTGTCTGCTTTTGCAGACATCCCCCTCGGGGAGGGGGACGTATAAGGATTTCTATATCTTACTCCCTCAGTCTCGCTGGCGCTCGACAGCTCCCTCAAAGAGGGAGCCTCATAAGGTTAAA
>JBJEOO010000196.1:0-22864 GCA_051880755.1 Hominenteromicrobium sp. | reverse complement strand
TACTCCCCCTGTCTGCAAAAGCAGACATCCCCCTCGGGGAGGGGGACGTATAAGGTTAAATGATGCGTGAGGAATAGTTGCGCGCGGCGGGGAAAAATGGTATACTAAACGATGTATACTTGCAAAGAGGATGGATCGCTTTGGAACAGAGTAAAATTCGGAATTTCAGCATCATTGCGCATATTGACCACGGCAAGAGCACGCTGGCCGACCGCATTCTGGAGCAGACGCAGGCGGTGGCCCTGCGCGACATGGAGGAGCAGCTTCTCGACAATATGGAGCTTGAGCGCGAGCGCGGCATCACGATCAAGGCGCACGCCGTCACGCTCGTCTACCACGCCGACGACGGGGAGGACTATGTGTTCAACCTCATCGACACCCCCGGCCACGTCGATTTCAACTACGAGGTTTCCCGCTCACTGGCCGCGTGCGAGGGCGCGGTGCTCGTCGTGGACGCTTCGCAGGGCATCGAGGCCCAGACGCTCGCGAACACCTACCTTGCGGTGGACGCCGGGCTGGAAATCGTGCCGGTTCTGAACAAGATCGACCTCATTTCCGCCGACCCGGACAAGGTTGCCGCGGAGATTGAGGACGTGATCGGCATTCCCGCCGAGGATGCGCCGCGCATCAGCGCGAAAAACGGCATCAACATCAAGGCGGTCATGGAGAAAATCGTCTCGGATATTCCCGCGCCGGAGGGCGACCCCGAAGCGCCGCTGCGCGCCTTGATCTTCGATTCCTACTACGACGCGTACAAGGGCGTCATCGCCTATGTGCGCATCAAGGAGGGCTGCGTCCACCCGGGCGACACCATCCGCATGATGGCGGTGGGCAGCGAATTCTCGGTGGTCGAGTGCGGCTATCTGCGCGCCACGTCTCTGGAGCCGGCGGACTGCCTTTCCGCGGGCGAGGTCGGCTACATCACGGCGTCCATCAAGAACGTGCGGGAGGCGCGCGTCGGCGATACGATCACCCGGGCGGATCATCCCGCGCTGGAGCCTTTGCCCGGCTACCGCGCGGTGCAGCCGATGGTGTTCTGCGGCATTTACCCGGCGGACGGCGCGCACTACACCGACCTCAGAGACGCGCTCGAAAAGCTGCAGCTCAACGATGCCTCGCTGACCTTCGAGCCGGAGACGTCCGTTGCGCTCGGCTTCGGCTTCCGCTGCGGCTTTCTGGGCCTTCTGCACATGGAAATCATTCAGGAGCGCCTCGAGCGCGAGTACAACCTCGACCTCGTCACGACCGCGCCGAGCGTCGTCTACCACATCACGAAAACCGACGGCACCACGGTGGCGATCGACAACCCGACGAACTACCCCGACCCCACGCTGATTTCGCTCGCCGAGGAGCCGATCACGAACGCGCACATCTATTCGCCCACCGAGTTTGTCGGCAACATCATGGAGCTGTGTCAGGAGCGCCGCGGCGTGTTCAAGGATATGCGCTATATCGACACCGACCGCGTCGATATCCACTACGAGCTGCCGCTCAACGAGATTGTCTACGACTTTTTCGACGCGCTCAAGTCCCGCACGCGCGGCTACGCGTCGTTCGATTACGAGCTGATGGGCTACCGCAGGAGCAATCTGGTGAAGCTCGACATCATGCTCAACGGCGAGGTGGTGGACGCACTGTCATTCATCATCCACGCGGAGAAGGCCTACCCGCGCGCCCGCAAGATGGTGGAGAAGCTCAAGGAGAAAATCCCGCGCCAGCTCTTCGAGGTGCCGGTGCAGGCGTGCATCGGCGGCAAGATCATCGCGCGTGAGACGGTCAAGGCCATGCGCAAGGACGTTCTCGCCAAGTGCTACGGCGGCGACATCACCCGCAAAAAGAAGCTGCTCGAAAAGCAGAAGGAGGGCAAGAAGCGCATGCGCCAGCTCGGCACCGTGGAGGTTCCGCAGGAGGCGTTCATGGCGGTCCTCAAATTGGACGAATAAGCGGGGACACCCCGCGACCTTGCCGGTGTAAGAAACCGGCGGAGCAAACGCGGGCGGTGACGCGTGACAGGTGCAGACCCCCGCGCACGCACCTGTCACACCTGTCACACCTGTCACACCCGTCACGCGGATGCGGCCGCCTGCCGGCCTGCCGCGCTATCGTGCCCGGCGGTTATTGCCCGGGGTGCCGGTCACGGTGCCCCTGTCCGCCATGCCGAAGGGCGCTGCCCCGGATCCGTTCTGACGGTGTCCCCGGGACAAGCTGTATCTTGTATTCTATATACTAATATATATAATATATATAAATGTATTGTATATAGGGATATATCCTTTTCAAAGCACAGGTGCGGAGCGCGCATACGCCGGACGCTGCGGCGGGCAAGTTCGGTAATTGTGCAGAATATACAAAAACCGTGAAATATAACCACGCTTTTTCGCCCGAGCGTGACAGGTTGACAGGTGTGACAGGTCTTTGCGCACGGAGAAGCACCTGTCACACCTGTCACACAGGCCGGGGCGAAGGGAGGGACGCCATGCTTTCCGTTTACATCCACATTCCGTTCTGCAAATCGAAATGCCCGTACTGCGATTTTTACTCCGCGCCGCCGCAGGGAGAAGGCGCGCGGGCGCAGTATGAAAGAGCCGTCTGCGCGCGGCTTTTTTCGTACGGGGAAAAATACGCGCACCGCGCGGTGGGCACCGTGTATTTCGGCGGCGGCACGCCGAGCGTTTTCGGGGTGGAGCGGCTCTGCGCCGTGCTCGGCGCGGTGAAGGCTGCGTTTGACGTGCGGCCCGATGCGGAAATCACCGCCGAGTGCAACCCCGCCGACGTGGATTCCGCGTTCTTCGAGACGCTCCGCGCGGGCGGCTTCAACCGCATCTCGATGGGCATGCAGTCCGCAAACGCGGAGGAGCTGCGCGTGCTGGGCCGCCGCCACACGGCGCAGGACGTACGGCGCGCCGTGCAGGCCGCGCGCGCTGCGGGCTTTGAGAACGTCTCGGTCGACCTGATGCTCGCTTTGCCGCATTCTAGCTGCGATACGCTCGCGCGGTCGGTCGATTTCTGCGCGGCGCTCGGCGCGGACCATGTCTCGGCGTACATCCTGAAAATCGAGCCGGGCACGTGGTTTGCGTCCATCGCCGATACGCTCGCGCTGCCCGATGAGGACGGCGCGGCGGACCAGTACCTTTTCGCGGCGCGGCGGCTGAAATCGCTCGGCTACGCGCAGTATGAAATCAGCAATTTCGCGCGCCCGGGCAAAGAGAGCCGCCACAATCTGCAGTACTGGCGCTCGGGCGAGTACCTCGGCGTCGGCCCGGCGGCGCATTCGTTCGTCGCGGGGCGCAGGTTCTTTTTCCCGCGCGACCTCGCGTCGTTCCTGCGGGGAGACGAGCCGGTGGACGACGGCCCGGGCGGGTCGTTTTCCGAATACGCGATGCTCGCCCTGCGCCTTGCCGAGGGGCTTTCCCGCGCGGCGTGCGCCCGGCGCTTTCCGGACGGCGCGGCGCAGTTCGACGCGCTTTTCGCCAAGGCGTCGCGCCTGCCGAAGAACCTGTTTACCGCCGGAAACGAAAAAATCGCGCTGACCGCCGAGGGCTTCCTCGTCTCCAACGCGATTCTTACAGAGATATTACCATAGGAGGACTTTATGAACCCGGAAAAGACGGCGCCGGTCTGGACGAAGGACGGCTGGACGCTGCGCCTTGCGCGCGCGGAGGACGCGGAGGCGTATTACAGCGGGAATTTCTGCCCGCTCGACCCCGAGCTTGCGCGGCTGACGGGCTGCAAAGCGTCGTTTGCCCGCGAGGAGGTCGTGCCGTTTTTCCGCGCGTGCGCCGCAGACGAAACGCGCTACGACTTCCTGCTCGTCGCGCCGGATGGGCGCATCGCAGGGGAGAGCGTGCTCAACGAAATCGACTGGGAACTGCGCAGCGCGAATTTCCGCATCGCCATCTTTCAGCCGTGGGCGCGCGGGCGCGGGCTCGGCTCGTGGGCGGTCCGCGAGACGCGCGACTTCGCGTTTGAGACGCTGGGGCTGCACCGCCTGTCGCTCGATGTGTTTTCGTTCAACCCGCGCGCGATCCGCACCTACGAAAGGGCGGGCTTTCGCCGCGAGGGCGTCCTGCGCGACGCCGTTTCGGACGGCGGCGGCTTCGGAGACGACATCCTGATGGCAATGCTCGAGGACGAGTGGCGCGCCCTGCCGCGTTAAAGCTTCTTTTTGAACAGCCCATGGCGCGTGCAGAAGGCGTACAGCGTGCCGTGGCCGCGGCGCAGAAAGCGCGCTTCGGCGTCCTGCTCGGGGTAAAGCTTCACAATTTCCGCGCTGCCGCCCGTCACATACGCGAGAAACGAGACGGCGTGCGCCTTTTCCATCGGGTGCGCCATGTGGACATACAGCTCGCCGCCGTCGGTTTCGGCCTCGATTTCGTGCGCGTCGTCCGCGGCCTGCGGCTCGGTTTCCGGCAGCAGAATGCCGCAGCAGCTAAATGCCCCGCGCCCGGCGGAGACAATCACGTTGCCGCAGACGGGGCAGACGTAAAACACGCTGCGCAGCATGTTCGCGGCGCGGTTGCGGTTTTCGGCGTGCTCGCCGGTGAACAGCTCCGCCACCGAGACGCGCAGCGCGGCGGCCAGCTCCGGCAGAAGGGTGATGTCCGGCAGCCCGCGGCCCGTCTCCCACTTGGAAACGGTTTTGTCGCTGATGCTGAGCCGCTCGGCCAGCGCGCGCTGGGTCATCCCGCGCTCCGCGCGCAGGCGGCGGATGGTTTCGCCTGAAACGTATTGCATGGTCAAAACTCCTTTTTCAAAATGTTCTGCCTAAAGCATACAGGAGATGCGCGAAAAGCGCAACCTACGCTTCGGAGAGTTGAAAAGCCGCCCGGCTCCGGCTTGGAGCTTCGGGCGGCTTTGCTGCGCTTTGTTTACTTGTCGAATTCTCTGGAAACTTCCTCGAGCAGCGCGCGGATGGGCAGGTGCTGCGGGCAGATGGCCTCGCACTTGCCGCATTGGATGCAGTCGCTCGCCTTGCCGCCGTTTTTCGTGTGGATGTTGTTGTAGTAATAGGCGGCGTTCCAGTTGTGGAACTGCTTCATGGAATTCAGGCACGCGAACAGGTCCGGAATCGAGATGTTCTTCGGGCACCGCTCCGTGCAGTAGCGGCAGGCGGTGCAGGGGATCAGGTTCTGCGCGCGGAAGATGGCGCAGACCTTGTCGACCGCCGCGCGCTCCGCGTCATTCAGGGGCTGGAAGTCCTTCATATAGCTGAGGTTGTCCGCCATCATTTCGGTGCTGCCCATGCCGGAGAGCACCATCATGATGTTCGGGAAGCTCGCCGCGAAGCGGATGGCGTAGCTCGCGTTGGAGCCGCCGCCGAGCGCGTCCAGAACCGCCTGCGCGTCCGCGGGCAGGTTCACAAGGCTGCCGCCCTTGACCGGCTCCATGACGATGACGGGCTTGTGGTGGCGCTCGCAGACCTCGTAACACTTGCGGGACTCCACCGAGGGGTCGTCGTAATCGACGTAATTGAACTGAAGCTGCACGACCTCGACCTCGGGGTACTCGGTGAGAATCTGCTCGAGCACGTCGGCCTTGTCGTGGAAGGAGATGCCGAAATGGCGGATTTTCCCCTCCGCCTTGAAGGCGAGCGCCGTCTCATACGCGCGGCACTGCTTGAATTTTGCGAAGATGTTCCTGTCCTGCGCGTGCATCAGGTAGAAGTCGAAGTATTCGACGCCGCAGGCCGCAAGCTGGCTTTCAAACAGCGGGCGGATCTCCTCCTCGCGGCTGAAGTGGTGCGTGGAGAGCTTGTCCGTCAGGATATACGCTTCCCGCGGATGGCGCGAGGTCAGACATTCGCGCAGCGCAGGCTCGCTTTTGCCCTGAACATAGCCGTGCGCGGTGTCGAAATAGTTGAAGCCGTTTTCGAGGAACAGGTCCACCATGCGGCAGACCTCCCCGGTGTCCACCTCATTGTCGCACATGGGCAGGCGCATGCAGCCGAAGCCGAAATTCTTTTTTACCTCAGGAAAAAACCGATTCATAAAACGTTCCGCCTTTCCGCAGCGCCGCACGGGTTGACAGCGCGCCGCCGCTGCATTATACTTGTTTTAACTTCATTATACAAGTTAAACTGAACTTTAAGTCAAGAGGCTTGAAGAAATTTTTTCGGGAGGCGGTTATGACCTATTCGGTTCGTGAAGCGGCAAAGCTGCTCGGTGTGGCGCCGTCCGCGCTGCGCTACTATGACAAGGAGGGGCTTCTGCCCTTCGTAACCCGCACGGAAAGCGGCACCCGTGTGTTCCGGGAGGAGGACCTGCGCTGGCTGCGGCTGATCCGCTGCCTGAAGGCCTCCGGCATGCCGATTAAGAGCATCCGCCGGTGCATTGAGCTGGAGATGCAGGGCGACGAGACGATTGACGAGCGTCTGAAGCTGTTTGAGGAGCAGCGGGAGGCCGTCTGCGCCCAGATGGAGCAGCTTCAGCGCACGCTCGAAACGCTCGAGTACAAGTGCTGGTATTTTGAGACGGCCAAGCGCTGCGGCTCCGTGCGCGCGGTGCAGGACATGCCGGATGAAGCGCTGCCGGAAAACATCCGCGCGGCGCGCCGCCGCCTGCGGCAGGGATAACGGAAAAGCCCGGACGGGAGCACCACGCGGTGCAGGCCCGTCCGGGCTTTTGCTTGATGTGGGTTATTCGATGGATTTGAGCGATTCGGCCATGTCGATGCGCGCGATCTTGCGGCGCATGATCAGGTCGGTGATGACCGTGAACAGCACGACCATCAGCACCGTCAGCAGGAAGCTGACCGGCTCGATCACATATTTGAAGGCGACCATATCCACCGTGATCTGCGACATGACGAACGCGTGCAGTGCAACGCCGAGCGGCAGCCCGCAGACGATGCCCATCATCGAAAGGATGATGTTCTCGCGGAAGACGTAGGCGCCGGTTTCGCGGCTGTGGAAGCCCAGCACCTTGATGGTCGCGATTTCCCGCACGCGCTCGGAAATGTTGATGTTGCCGAGGTTGAACAGCACGATGAACGCGAGCGCGCCCGCGCAGGCCAGAACCAGCGCCACAACGTAATTCAGGCTCATCATCATCTTGTCGATCATGCGGCGCGTGTCGGAGACGACGGACACGGAGGCGACGCCGTCCCGGTTGGAGAACGAGGCGGCAAGGCCGTATTCGTCGACGTCCTCACCCGTGCGCAGCAGCAGCGTTTTCGGCTCGAAGGCCTGGTCAAACGCGCGGTCGTATGTTGCTCCGGTCATGTAGATGTAGTTGTATACATAATTTTCCGCAAGGCCGGCCACCCTGAGCTGTGCCTTATCCGTATCGGAGACGGAAACCGTCACGGTATCGCCGACCTTGACGCCGGCCAGCGACGCGAGCTTCTCCGTGATGACGATTTCCCCGTCGCCCGGGTACGGAACCGTGCTGCCGCTCAGGTGCAGGTCGATGATATCCGTGATGTGCGGGTCGTCGGAGGCGACAAGATAGACCGATTTTGTCGCCGCGCTGCCGGTCAGTTCGCCGGCGGACATCAGCGTGACGGCGTGCGTGTCCATGTCCGCGCCGTGCTCCGCCTCGACATCGGCGGTCCACGCGTCCGTGATGGGATCCGTCAGCGTGACGCTGATGTCGTACTTCTGGATGTCGTCAAACTGGAAGTTCGCGATGTTGGCGACGGAATCGTGGATGCCGAAGCCCGTGAGCACGAGCGCCGTGCAGCCCGCAATGCCGAGAATCATCATGAACATGCGCTTCTTGAAGCGGAAAATATTGCGCAGCGTGACCTTGTGCAGGAATTTCAGCCGCTTCCACAGCGGCGTTACGCGCTCGAGCAAAATGCGCTTGCCCGCGTCCGGCGATTTCGGGCGGATGAGGTCCGCCGGGGTGCTCCGCATTTCGTGGCGGCAGGCGAGATAGGTGGTGCCCGCCGAGCACAGCAGGGACGCCAGCAGCGCGATGACAAACAGCACCGGGTCGTAAACGCTGATGAAGCCCGGAATTTTATACAGCATGCCGTAGGCCGTCCAGATGACGAGCGGGAACAGATACCCGCCGCCGAAATAGCCGATCAGGCAGCCGATGGAAGCGGCGCTGCCCGAATACAAGAGGTATTTGGCGAGAATCGAAGCGCGGCTGTAGCCCAGCGCGCGCAGCGTGCCGATCTGCGTGCGGTCGTCGTCCACCATGCGGGTCATGGTGGTGGAGCAGACCAGCGCGGCGATGAGGAAGAAGAAAATCGGGAAGAGGGAGGCCAGACGCTCGACGATCTGGGAATCGCTTTCAAAGGTCACATAGCCGGTGTTCGCATCGCGCGTCAGCACATACAGCTCCGGGTCGCTGAGGTCGGCCAGCTCCTGTCTGGCGTCGGCGATTTTCGCCTCGGCGTCCGCAATCTCCTCGTCGAATTCGGCGCGGCCCTCCTCGTAGTCCCGCAGGCCTTCCTCGTAGTCCGTGCGGCCCTGCGCAAGGCTGTCAACGCCCTCGTTGTAGGCGGCAAGCCCCTCGTTGTAGGCGTCGATGCCGTCCCGGAACTCGATCAGCGCGGCGTATGCCGCATCGAGCTTTGCCTGCTGCCCGGCCTGCTGGCGTTCCAGCAGCGCCGCGCCGTCGTTATAGTCGTTCCAGCCCACGTCCAGCAGCGTGCGCGTCTGGGAGAGCTGAATTTCGGATTCGTCCAGCTGCGCCTTGGCGGCGTCGAGCTGGGCCTTCTGCGTCTCCAGCTCCTCGCCGGTCCGGTCGAGCTGCGCCTTGCCGGCTTCCAGCGCGGCGGCGGTCTGCTCCAGCATGAGCCGCGTCTCCTCGAGCTGCGCTTCCTGCTCCGCGGCCGTTTCCGGCGGCAGCAGATCCTTCACGGCGTTGAACTGCGCGAGCGCTTCCTCATACTGCGCCAGCCCCTGCTCGTATGCCTCAAGGTTCTGCTCGTATTCCTCCAGAGCGGCGCCGTACTGCGCATAGCCCTGCTCCCAGAGCGCGAGATTTTCCTCATACTGCGCAAGGCTCGCGTCGTATTCCGCCTTGCCGGCCTCGTACTGCGCTTCGCCTTCTTCCAGTTGTCTGCGGCTGTCCGCAAGCTGCTGCCTGCCCTCGGCGATGCCGCTGTTCAGGGCGTTCTGCCCGTCCCGGTAGGCGGACCAGCCCGCGTCGAGCGCGCTCTGCCAGGAGGAAAAGCCCGGCTGAAGCTGTTCGGCGCCGTCGTCGAGCCGGCGTTTCGCGTCGTCGAGCTGCTGCTTTGCGTCGCGCAGCTCCGCGTCGCCGTCCGCAATTTCCGCGCGGGCGTCGTCCAGCTTCCGCTTCGCGTCGTCCAGCTCCGCTTCGGCCTCGGCCTTTTTGTCGGCCAGCTCCGTTTCCGCGTCGGCGATTTCCTGCTCGCCGTCGGCCACAAGACCGTCGAAACGGGTCTGCACCGAAAGCACGGCGTCCGCCTCCACCGTATCGGAAAGCGCTTCGATGAAGTCGTCGTATTCGTCGCTGTACAGCTCGAATTCATCCGTGCACTTGACGTACAGCTCGGTGTAATATTCGCTGTCAAAGCCCGCCTGCGGAATCAGCACAAAGCCGGAAAGGCTGCCGTTGCCCAGCGATGTTGTGCCGCGCTCCACGCTGATGTAAAGCGGCGAATCCACAAGGCCCGTGATCGTATACGTCCGGCTGGCGAAGATATCGAGCGTATCCGCGTCGTTTGTGTCCGAAAGCACGACCTTCTGGCCGATCATATCCTCGGAAAAGCGCGCGGCGTCCACCACGCACTCGTCCGCGCGTTCCGGCATGCGGCCGGCAATCAGCTCCGGCCGGTTGATTTCATCGGTCAGCATGTGCGCGCGGTACACGAATTCCTCGCCGTCGCGCACCCAGATGAAATCGGCGCTGACGCTGCCCGCCGCCGCGGTGACGTTCCCGCTTTCGGAAACGGCGCGCACGTCGTCCTCGTCAAAGCCGATGGTGGAGAGCAGGCGCAGGTCATACAGCGCCGTGCGGCGGACATAGTCCGTCTCGGTTGCGGACATGGAAGGGCGCGTCAGCCGCAGGCCGGTCAGAAACGCGACGCCCAGCATGACGATCAGCAGAATCGCGACATAGCGCCCGAGACTGCCGGTGATGCTGCGGCGGATGTTTTTCTTCAGGGTTTTTGTCATGCGCATTCACCGCCCTTCCGCTTACCATTCAATCTGCTCAACCGGTACGACGCGGTCGTTCAGGCGCACGGAATGGATGCGGCCGCTCTTGACGCGGATGATGCGGTCCGCCATGGCGGCCAGCGCGGCATTGTGCGTGATGATGACGACGGTCATGCCGTCGCGGCGGCAGGTATCCTGCAGAAGCTTTAAAATGGATTTGCCCGTCTCGTAGTCGAGCGCGCCGGTCGGCTCGTCGCAGAGCAGCAGCTTGGGCTTTTTGGCCAGCGCGCGGGCGATGGAAACGCGCTGCTGCTCGCCGCCGGAAAGCTGCGCGGGGAAATTATCCATGCGGTGCCCAAGCCCCACGGCCCGGAGCACCTCGCCGGCCGGAATGTGTTCCGGGCATAGCTGTGCCGCAATCTCCACATTCTCCAGCGCGGTCAGGTTCGGAATCAGGTTGTAAAACTGGAACACGAAGCCGATGTCGAACCGGCGGTAATTTTCGAGCTTGGTGCGGTCGAAGCCGCTGATGTCCACGCCGTCCATCAGCACGCGGCCGCTGGTCAGCGTATCCATGCCGCCCAGGATATTCAGCAGCGTCGTCTTGCCCGCGCCGGATTCGCCGACGATCACGCAGAATTCGCCCTTTTCAATCTCAAAGCTCGCGTCGGAGAGCGCCCGAACCTCGACGTCTCCGGTTTTGTAGATCTTGGTCACGTCCTCAAATTGTACGAATGCACCCACGTTTGTCCCTCGCATTTCTCAGATTATCCGCATGTGTATAGCCGAATATGTACCTCAAAGCCCAATGGCTTATCCCCTCATACAAGCACACTTTACAGATTCAGTATAGCAGGAAAACCGGAGAAATCGGTAAACAGACTGTGAATATCCGGGTGAATTTTTCAAAAACGTCACGCGCCGTGCGGGGGCGGAATGCGCCGTGCGCGCAGCAGAAGCACAATGGCCAGCGCGGCGGAAACGAGATCCGTCACGGGCGACGCCCAGAACATGCCCTCCATGCCGCCGAGCGCGTGCAGCAGCAGGAGCATCGGCGCAAAGCAAAGCCCCTGCCGGAACGCGGAAAGCACCGTTGCGCGGATGGCCTGCCCCACCGACTGCAGGTAATTCACGCCGAGATAATACAGGCCGAGCAGCGGCATGCCCGCAAGGCCGATCGTCATGATATGCGTGCTCTGCGCGAGCAGCGCCTCGTCCTGCAGAAACAGGCGGGCAATCGGCATGCGCAGCGCATAGCACAGCGCGGTCAGCGCCGTGCCGGCAAGGATGACGAGCAGCCCGGTTTTCCGGACGATTTCCCTTGTGCGTGCCGTGCTGCCCGCGCCGTAATTATACGCGATCATCGGCTGCACGCCGAGGCAGAACGCCATGACGATCATCGCGACGATCATGCCCGCCTTGCCGCCGACGCCCATGGCGGCCACGACGCCCGCGCCGTACCGGATGGCGATGTTGTTGGTGACCGTGTTGGTCATGCCCATCAGCAGGTTGCCGACGGAACCGGGCACGCCCAGCCCCAGAACCTGCGGGAATACCCTTTTGCTGCGGAAGGCGTGCTTCGGGTTCAGCGTCAGCGCGGTGCGCCCGCGGCGCAGGTACAAAAGCAGCGCGGCGGCGGAGAGCACGTTGCCGAGCACCGTCGCGGCGGCCGCGCCCCGCACGCCCATGCCGCAGCCGGAGATCAGAACCGGGTCGAGGACGATGTTTGCCGCCGTGCCGAGGCCGTTGAACAGCACCGCTTCCCGGACGGCGCCCTCGGCGCGCACGAGGTTCGCGAAGGCGTTCGAGAACACGACAACCGGCGTGCCGGCGGCGAGAATCAGCAGGTAGTCCTTGGTGAACTGACATGTCGCGTCGTCCGCGCCGAACAGACGCAGGAACGCGTCGGGGAAGAAGAGCATCGCGCCGCCGAGCAGTACGCCGCCCGCGGCGCAGAGCACCGCGCACGCGCCCGAGCACGCCCTGACGCGCGCCGTGTCCTTTGCGCCGAGCGCCGTGGAAATCGCCGTGCAGCCGCCCCCGCCGATCAGCGTGCCGAGCGTCATTTGCAGCATGAAATAGGGCGACGCCAGCGAGACGGCCGCCACCTGCGCGGCGTCGCCGGTCTGCCCGACGAAGATGAGGTCCGCCATGTTGTAGACGATGGTGACGAGCATGACGGCGATGGTGGGCAGGCTCATTTTGAAGATCGCCTTCCACACGGAGCCTTTTTCAAAGAATTCGGTGTTTTTCATGCGGTTTCATCCTTTCCGTTGCTTTTCGGTGCAATTGGTGCTATGATTAAAACGACGCTTGTTTATTTAAAGCGTAGCACGGCCCGGAACCGTGTTCAACCATCAATTACAATACATATGTTGTGTTAATCGGGAAAGGAGAACGGAATGAACCAGAAAAACAACCAGCGGTTTCAGGAAACCGACAGGAGAATACGGGACTGTTTTCTTTCGGCGCTCTCGGAAAAGGAGCTGTCCGAAATCACGGTGCAGGAAATCTGCGCGCAGGCGGGCATCAACCGCTCGTCGTTTTACCTGCACTACAAGGACGTTTACGATGTGCTGGACGCGATGAGCTACGAGGCGGGCAAGACGGTCATGGAGGACATCGCAAAAGCGGATGTCCAATCGCCCTACTTCTTTTCGGAGGAATACGTTCTGGTCATCCTCCGCCATGTGCGGGAAAACGCCGTGTTTTACCGCGCGTATCTTTCGGGCGTCGGCATGGCGGACATAGAAAAAGGCTATCGGACCCTCTTTGAGACGGTCTTCAAGCCTTATTTCCGGCAGCTCGGCATAGAATCCGAGCACCGGATGGAATATTATTTTGCGTTTGTCAAATCGGGCTTTCTGGCGGTGGTGCGCCAGTGGCTCGACTACGGCTGCGCCGAAACTCCCGGGGAGCTGGCGGACATTATCATGCAGAGCCTGCCGGTGATTCCGGAAAACCTGCCCGTTCCGCAGTACGACAACTGGTGACGCCTCACCGGAACAGCTCCGGGTGGAGGCGGGCATAGTGGAAAATATACTGCTGGGCGATGCCGGCGGCGTCACCCAGCGCTTCGGGCGTGACGCCGGGGAGAAGGGTCATGGCGCGCTTCATCCAGACGTCCATCGGGAAGCATTCGGTGCGGTGCAGGCCGTACAGCAGCGCGCAGTCCGCCACCTTCGGGCCGACGCCGCAGATCGTCCGCAGCGCCGCGCGCGCTTCGTCAATGGGCATGCGCCGCACGGCCTCCAGATCGATTTCACCGCCTGAGACGCGGCGGGCGGCGTCGAGCAGGTATTTCGCGCGAAAGCCCGCGCGCAGCGGCTGAAGCGCCTCCGCGGTGCAGGCGGCAAGGCGCTCCGCGGTGGGGAAGGCGTACAGCGTTTCGCCGCCGGCGCAGATCGGTTCGCCCAGCAGCGCGCAGAGCCGCTCCAGAATGCCCTTGATGCGCGGAATGTTGTTGTTTTGGGAAATAATAAACGCGCACAGCGCCTCCCACGGCTCCTGCCGCAGCACGCGGATGCCCGGCGCAAAGCGCACCGCGTCCCGCAGAACGGGGTGCAACCCGGCGAGTGACGCGCGGATGGCGGCGTAGTCGGTCTGAAAATCAAAATAGGAGAACCAGATTTCGTCGAATTCCGCCTGCGTGCAGGAAAAGCACAGGGCGTCTCCGTCCGGCCAGACCTCCAGCACGCGGGAAAACGCGGCGCCGCGCCACGCCTCCCGGCCGTCCGGCCGCAGAACGGGCCGCCAGCGGAAGGCCTGCCCGCAGTCGAGCGTCTGGGCGAGGTCGAGCGAGCCGTCGGGCGGGGTGAAGCGGATCACCGGTTTTTGCCCTCGGTTTTGGTCGTCACGCTCGGCACGCGGCCCGTGATATAGGTGATGGAGCGCTCGATGGCGTCGCGCGAGTTGCCCCAGTCTCCGTCCTTGTTCCGGTAGTCAAACATGCGGCAGAAGTGCGTGGTATCCGCCTTCACGGTGTCGAGATAGTTCTTCGCAAGGCGCTTCGTCTCCGCCGCAAACGGGATGAAATTCTTCTTCGGCATTTTCTGCGCGGCGCTTAAAATGAAGCTGTAATGCTCCAGACAGATGTGCGTCTGGCCGGCGTACAGCTCGCGGAATTCCGGCTCGTTCTGCCAGAGCTTGATGACCGTGGCGCTCAGGTGCTCCATGTTCTTGTCCACGTTTTCGCAGACAAAGCAGGAGTGGCGGCGGCGGTCCGCGGCGGCGAGCACCTTCTTGAGCGGCGTTTTCGGCTCGTCGGGGAAAATATCGGTGCCGATTTCGGCGAGCAGGCTTTCGAGAATCAGCGCCACGGAAAGGCGGCTGCCGCGCTGCAGAATCATCTCGAAATGGTCCTTGCAGAAGCCCAGACGGTTCGTCTCCACGCGCACGTCCGGCTCCATCATGGCCGCGCCGGTGATGTACGTCGCCATGCGGTCCTCCAGCATGTCGCGCATCCGGCAGAACGGGCAGCCGTCCTTCGGCTCAAAAATTTCACTGATCGGGATCGAGCAGATATCTTCACGCATCGTGTTTCATCCTTTCAAAACGGTGTATATTCCGGATTTTTATTCGTTCGGCGCCGGGGTGCGGATTTTCGGCCGCCTGCGGCCGTGCAGAGGGGAAAATTTGTGGGGCACAACCAAAATCAGCCGGGGAAAACCGAACTTTCTACGCTCTTTTTCCATTCTACACGATTCCCGGAGAAAATACAACCGCTTTTCCGCAATTGCGCCGCGCATTTTTGTGCATGTAGGCTTTGCGCGGTGAGGGGCAAAATCAAAATTGATTCCCCACGGGAATTAAAGGCGTTTTTTTGCGGAAAACACCAGATATAGGTGCGGAAAATTTCCTGTCCACAAGGATTTTTCGCCGGATTTTACACACGGTTTACAAACCGCGCATCCCGCAGAATCGGAGGAAAAACGCGGTTTTACGCTATATGTTTACATAAAAATCGGCGATGTGAAAAGCTGTGGAAATCGAAATCGGCTTGCAAAGCGGGTTTTTAACACTTTCCACAGAGTTTTCCACAGCCGGTTGGGAAAACTCCGGAAAACCCTTATGTCAACCGCCGCGCGGCGCCCGATATTACAGAGCGTATAGCGGTGGGGTATGCAGAACGGTGTGAAAAAACGGATATTTATGCGAAATGAGGCGCGGCTTGCCGGCTTTCCGCCGAAAGCGGCGGCGCGGCGGAGCGGATGCCGTCGGAAAGATGCGGAAAAACGGGAAAGGAAAATCCGGCAAATTCCGCGTATGAGTTGCAATATGGGGTGCAAATATGCTATAATCAGCGTATATTGCGAAAGTATGCGCAAAAGGCGCGTTACGGAAAGGAAAAAGGTCATCTTCATGGAAAACGAAAGAGAAAAGGACGTTATCGCGGGCCGCAACGCCGTCACGGAGGCTTTGCGCGCCGGCCGGCCGATTGACAGCCTTTATGTGCGCCGCGGCGATAAAACCGGCTCGATCAGCGTGATTCTCCGCATGGCCAGACAGGCGGGTGTCACGGTGAAGGAGGCCGACCCCAAAAAGCTGGACGCCATGTGCGGCGGCGCGAACCATCAGGGCGTCGCGGCAGTGGCGGCGGTGCACGCCTTCTCCGAAATCGAGGATATTTTCGCGCTGGCCGAAAGCCGCGGGGAAGCGCCGTTTCTCATCGTCTGTGACGAGATCGCGGATCCGCACAATCTCGGCGCGATTCTCCGCACGGCGGAGTGCGCGGGCGCGCACGGCGTGGTGATCCCGAAGCGGCGCAGCGTGGGGCTGACGGCTGCGGTCGGCAAGGCCTCGGCGGGCGCGGTGGAATACCTGCCTGTCGCGCGCGTTCCGAATATCGCCGCGTTTCTCGACGAGATCAAGGCGCGCGGCGTCTGGGTCTATACGGCGGATATGGACGGCGCCGACTGGTGCCAGACCGATTTCAGCGGCCCGGCGGCGCTGGTCGTCGGCTCGGAGGGCTTCGGCGTTTCGCGTCTGGTCAAGGAAAAATCCGATTTTATCGTTTCCCTGCCGATGAAGGGGAAAATCAATTCGCTGAACGCCTCGGTCGCCTGCGGCATTCTCTGCTATGAGATTGCGCGGCAGCGGGCGGGCATTCCGGCGAAGAACAAAAAAGCGTAAACAGGAACCACATGCTGTCGAAGGAAAGGAAAGTGGCCGACGATATGAGTGCAGACAACAGATTTTCACTGGAGGAGATTCTGGAGGCGGAGCGCCGCTCCAGGGCGAAGGCCGGGAATCCCGCGGAGCAGCCGCAGGACGCGGAAACGGAGACGGAGACGGTTTCCGTCCCGGCGGGCACGCCGTACATTTCTTCGGAAACCGAGGAATTGCCGGATCTGCATCTGGAGGCGGAGCCGGTCCGCACGGTGGAGGAGCACTACACCGAGGAGGAATACGAGGAAGAGCCCAAGCGCGACAAAAAGCAGAAAAAGGAAAAGCGCGGCTTTTTTGCCCGCCGGAAGAAAAAGAAAAAGAAGGACGACTTCGATGCGACCGAGGACATGTACTACGGCATTCAATTGAAGCCGATCGACGAATACACGCGCGGCTTTGACGCCACGGGCGAAATTTCGCTTCAGGCGGAGGGCTTCAAGAAGCTGTTCGACGAGAACACCGCCGAGCTGGACGACGAGGTTGCGCAGAATTTTGACCGCCTGCAGAAGGAGCGCCGCCGCCGCGTGGCCGAAGCGGTCGAAAACGCGGGCGTCGATATCGACGAGGTGGAAAACGAGCTGGGCATTGTGGCCCCGGTGCCGGTTTCGGCGTTTGCGGGCGACCCGTACGCAAAGCAGCACGGCATCGATGTGGAGACGGGCGCGAAGAGCGGCGAAAACCTGCCGGATTTCCAGAAGGCCATGCTGCAGGATGCGCAGACGCGCACGATGGAAATCAAGCTGGACCTGCAGAACGAGACGTTCGGCGTTCAGCAGGCCAAGGTCATGCCGGAGGTCAGCGAGGACTCGGTGCGCCGCATTCTGGAAACGGTGCAGGACGAGCCGGGCGCGCAGGATGACGCGCAGGAGCCGGAGGAAGCGCCTTCCGTGCGCACCGTACCGGAGGAAAGACCGGCGCCCGTGATGGAATTCACGGATGTCTCGAGCTTCTCCGAGGAGAAAAAAGCCGAAGCGCAGGCCCCGGTGCAGGAAGCGCCCAGGCGCGAACCGGCCCCGGCCGAAGAAAAAGCGCCGGAGCCTGCCGACGAAAGCAGTGCGCCGGAGACCCCGGCAAAGGTTTCCGCGCCGGTAACGGACGTCACACAGTACAGAAAGCACGATCTGCCGGTGCATATCATCAACGCGGATGTGCTTCAGAGCGCTTTGCTCAGCGAGGCGCGCATTTATTCCGAGGACGGCAATACGAGCGCGGCCGCCGGGGTGCACCGCCTGAAGATCCGCTTCGGGGATCATGCGGAGCGGGAGGAAGCGCCCGAGACGACCGAGGCGCCCGAGAACGAGGACGAGCTGATCGATGATTATACCGGGCCGGCAGACGCCAAGAGCGTTTCGCACGATCTGCGCGCCACCATGCGCGAGCTGACAATCCGGATGCTCGCGACGGGCGTGAGCGCGGTCATCCTGATTCTCGCTTCGCTGATCGGCGAGGCGGGCTTCGGGCCGGATAACACCGTGGCGGGCAGCGCCATCGGCTATACGATTGTTTCGCTGATTTTCCTTCTGGTTGCCGTGGGCTTCTGCGCCAAGACGATTCTGAACGGCCTGCGCGCCCTGTTTGAATTCCGTGCGAATTCCGACAGCGCCGCGGCGGTGGCGTCCGTCGCTGTGCTGGTGCAGACGATCTGCACGCTGTTCTTCTCCGATGCATTGGCAACCGGACAGATTCACCTGTATGCCGGCGTTGCCGCGGGCATTCTGTTCCTGAATACGCTCGGCAAGCTGACGATGGTGCGCCGCATCCATTCCAATTTCCGCTTTGTCGCCTCGCGCGAGCAGAAATACGCGGTGCGCATTTTCGATGATTACAACACGTCCCTGAAGCTCGCCGGCTCCTCGGTCGTTTCCCAGCCGGCCATCGCGTATCAGCAGAAAACCGGCTTCCTGAAGCGGTTCCTGCAGATCTCCTATGAGCCGGATCCCGCAGAGACCGCCTCGCAGGCGATTGCGCCGGTCGGTCTGGTTTCGTCGCTGCTGCTGTGCGTCGTTTCGCTGATTATCACGAAGGACGCTTCGGCCGCGATTACGGCGCTGGCGGCCTCCTGCTGCGTGTGCGTCGCCGTGACGAACATGCTGGCCGTGAATCTGCCGGTCAGCCGCCTGAGCCGCCGTCTGCGCCGGTCGGGCGCGATGGTCTCCGGCTATGAGGGCATCAAGCGCATGAGCGCGGCCAACGCGGTGCTGGTCGATTCCGCAGATCTTTTCCCGCGCGGCACTGTCGTGCTGAACGGTGTGAAGCCGTTTTCCGAGGAAGGGCTTGAGGACGCGGTGCTCGCGGCCGGCACGCTGATGCAGACGCTGGGCGGCCCGCTCTGCGGTGTGTTTGAACAGGTTTTCAGCGAGCATGAGGGCGAGCTGCCCGAGGTTGAGAAGGCCGGCTACGAGGCCGGCGGCGGTGTCGTGGGCGTTGTGGACGGCCGCGAAATCCTCATCGGCTCGCGCACGCTGCTGAAGGCGCACGGCGTGGAAGCGCCCGAGCAGTCGCTCGAGAGCAAGTATACGACCGGCAACCGCCAGATCCTCTATGTCGCGGCGGACGGCGTGCTCTGCGCAATGTTTATCCTGACCTATAACGCCGACCGAAAGAAGAAGGCCGAGATTCAGGAGCTGGAGGCGAACGGCGTCTCGCTGCTCGTCCGCTCTACGGATGCAAATCTCACGCCGCAGTTCCTCGCGCGGCTGTTCGGCATCGACGCCTCGGCGATCAACGTGATCGGCGCTTCGACGGACGGCGCGTGCGACCGTCTGGTGACCGGCACGACCGGCCGCGCGGACGCGTATGCCGCCACAAAGGGCCGTGTGGAATCGATGATGAGCATCGTTTCCGCATGTATCGACGAGAAAAAGAACATTCAGTTCATCGTTGCCGTGCAGAATGCCGCGATCGTCATCGGATTCGCGCTTGTCGCGTTCCTCACCTTTATCGCGGGCGTCAGCCAGATTTCCACGTTCACGCTCTGCGTCTACGAGCTGTTCTGGGTTGCCGCTTCGGTGATCCTGCCGAAATTTAAGAATAAACTGAAGTAAAGCCGGGAACCCCCTCCGCCGGATAAAGCGCGGCGGAGGGGGTTCCTGCAATACCGCTTAACACAAAAAGGAGATTCATTTATGCTTACATTCGAAGCCATCCGGTCGCGGTGCAGCTACCGGGGCAAATACAAAAATACGCCGGTCCCGCGTGCGGATCTGATCCGGATCCTGGAGGCGGGTCTTGCCGCGCCGTCGGGCTGCAACAAGCAGACCACCAGCCTGATCGCGGTAGACGACCCCGCCGTGCTCGCAAAGCTGCACAGCGTGATTACGCCGCCGATCGGCGAAACCGCACCCGCTGTGATCTGTGTGCTGACAAGGCGGATTTTCGCTTATCGGGACAAGTGCTTTGCGACGCAGGACTATGCCGCGGCGATTGAGAATATGCTGCTTGCCATCACAGCGCTGGGCTATCAGAGCTGCTGGATTGAAGGGCATATCACGGACGATGACCGGATCGGCCGGAAGATGGCGGATATTCTCGGCGTGCCGGAGGAATACGAGCTGGTGTGCTTCCTGCCGGTCGGCATCGCGGCGGAGGAAACGAAGCGCGTGAAAAAGCTGCCCTGTGCGCAGCGCGCATGGCTCAACGGCTTCGGCGGGCCGGTTCCGTTTACGGAAGCATAACAAAGGCGGACAGGTCATCTCTGCGGGAGAGAGCCTGTCCGCCGTTTTTCTGCGTTTATCGGGATTCAAGCCGCTTTTCGCGCCTGATGCCGGTGTAGGGACCGTCCGCGCAGACGCCTTTCGGCTCAAAGCCGAGGCGCGCGTAGTAGTCGTTCAGCCCGTCGTTGGCGCTCTGGCAGTCGAGCCGCAGGGCGCGGATGCCGCGGCTTCGGGCAAGGCGCTCCGCAAAGCCGATCAGCGCGCGGCCGACGCCGGGCGCATCGGAAGCGCCGACAAGATGGTGAATGTAGAGCGCCGGCGTATCGTCCGTCCAGAAACCGTCCGTTTCGGGCAGCACGACCGCGCCGACAGTCACGCCGTTTTCCTCCGCGACATACACGACGCCGGCCTCGATGTTCTCCCGGAAATAAGCGGGCGGAAAGACCTCAAGATAGTCGAATTTGTTCCATTGCTCGAGCCCCTGTCCGTCCATCCAGCGGATGCGGCTTTCGATCAGGCGCACGATGTCGTCTGTATCGGCGGGAGCGGCTTTTCGGATTTCCATAAATCTCTTCCTTTCGTTTTTTGTTCGTGCACCCCGGGACGCACCGGTGCGTAAAATGGCATAGGGCAGAGCAGTGGAAATGGGGTGATCACATCCGGATTCTCTCTTCGCCCATACCGCTCGCGTTCTGCTTTGAATCGCTCGGGCATCTGATGGACGCGGTCGGGCGCGCGGTGCATACGCTGCATGTGCTGTCCTCCGCGCTGGGGAGGATCGGCAGCCGTTTCTACCTTTGCGTGACGGTGCGCTTCTCGGAGCGGATCGCGGCGCGCAGTCTGTTTTCGGAATACGGAAGCTGCCTCGGCGCGGGCCGGTATCTTTCGGCTTATATCGCCGAGCACGCCGATCTGTGCATCCCGGACGCCGTCGCGCGGATGGGCCGGTATTTAATAAGGTGACCACACGGGCAAAGCCCCGGCTGCGGTCACCTTTTTTGTCGTTCTCCGATTAATGCCGCGCGGTCACACGCCGAGCGCGTCGATCAGCCGAGCAAGCTTCTCCTTGTCGGTGCTGGAAGCGAAGAACAGGGTGGAGCCGTTGCGGTAAAGCAGCGTGGTGCCGTCGTCGGTGGAAAGATAAAAGCGGTTGTATTCGGCGGAATCCACGTACTTTTCATCGCTTGCGCCGGTCTTGATGCTGCTGAGCATCTGCGCGTAGTTTGATTTGGCGGATTCCGGCGTGGTAAAGACAAAGAAGCCGATACCCGTTTCCTCTTCCGAGACGGTCAGCGCGGTCGAGACCGTGGAGGGATCAAAGCTCTCGCCGCTGTCCGTCACGGTGTAGCCGATGTTTTCGCAGGCGGAGGAAAACTGCTCGGCCGTCGGAACCTGCCGGCCCGCACAGCCGGAAAGCAGAATGCAGAGCAGAAACAGAAGAAAAACGATGACCAGGGTAAGTTTTTTCATGCAGATATGCTTCATGGGAAATCTTGTCCTTTCTTGGCGCAGACGTTTCCGGCAGAGCCTGAAAACGGAAACGGCGCGGGGAAGCCCGCCGTGCCCGCTTCATGGGTTCTGTGGGTTTACTGAAATTTTACCACGCGGGCGCACGCTGTACAATGGCGTCACAAAAATTTAATAATTTGCGGCCCGTACGGCGCGAAGAAAACCGCGCCCGGACGCTTGCGGCGGTGCGCCGGATATGATATACTGACTGTATCTGAATTTGCGGGGAGGCGGCGGCAGTGCGTGCTGTTTTCAATAAAATAACGGCGTTTTGTCTTGCGGCCCTGCTGGCGGTGTGCCTGTCCGGCTGCGGCGGCTTTACCGGGCTTGACGCGCAGACGCTGATGTCCCCGCCGAGAACCACGGCGGACCGGCAGGCCATCTACGCGCTGATGCGCGGGGACGGCGCCGATATATCGCTGGTGTACCCCAAAAACGGAGAGTACCGTTCGGCCATTATTTCGCGCGATCTGAACGCGGACGGCACGGCGGAAATTGTCAGCTTCTGCTCAAGCGGCGAGGCCGGCGGCGTGCGGATTGAATTCCTTTCCAAGGATTCGGGCGGCGCGTGGTATTCGCTCGCGCGGTTTACCACGGCGGCCAATCAGGTGGACCGCGTGCTGTTCGGCGATCTGACCGGCGACGGCACGGAGGAAATCGTGGTCGGCTGGGGCGACCCGCTGACGGCAACGGCCAGCGTTTCCGTTTACCGGCTGGCAGGCGGCGCGGTTCATGAGTTTTCGATGCGGACCGTGCTGTACAGCGAGCTGCTGCTGACGGATTTTGATGATGACGCGGTTCAGGAGCTGTTTGTGGTGGACGCCGGACAAAGCTCGGGCGGCGAAAATGAGGTCAGCACGCCGCTGGGCAGCCTGTACCGGTTCGACGGCGAGCAGCCGTATGTTTCGCAGACGGTACCGCTCGACGGGGCGGTCACGCGGTATGCGGCGGCGTCCTTTGCGCAGATCAATTCCTGGCGCCGGGCCGTTGTGCTCGACGGGTATAAGGCGGACGGCCGCATGGTCACGCAGGTCATCGGCTATGACGAAGTGACGCAGCTCCTGTCTTCTCCGCTTTCCGAAGCCGGAGAGGAGGGAACGAATCCCTCGGACAGGGCGACGGCCGTGGCGGTGACTTCGCGCGATATCAACGGCGACGGCATTCTGGAGATTCCCACCGCGGAGCTTGTGGTGGAGGCGGATGGGAACGGCACGCCGGATTCGACGAACTACGTCGTGACATGGAATACATTCAGCTTTGCGGACTGCACGCTCACGCCGGTCTGCAGAAGCATTCTCAACACAACGGAGAACTATCTGGTGCCCCTGCCCAACGGTGGAGGCTACGGCTGCACGAACGATCCCGTCACGCGCACCGCGACGTTTTTCCGCTATACGCAGAAGGGATACGGCGGCGCGTTTCTGGGGCAGCAGGTCATCTTTGCGATTACGGTCTATTC
>JBJEOO010000195.1:0-8971 GCA_051880755.1 Hominenteromicrobium sp. | reverse complement strand
CGGAGCTGAAAATCTCCACAACCTCCGGCGATGTCTCGCTGGATCCCGCACAATAAACAGCATAAACGAAAAAAGAGGATGCACACGGCTGCATCCTCTTTTTTCGCGGCTTGAGGCGGCTGTCTCTGCCTGATACGGCGCAAAGCGGGCGCAGAGCAGCTTCAGCGCGCGGTGCTTCTCCGCGGTGCCGGCGATCTCCCGCGCCGTGCCGCGTACCCGCGCGGAGGCGCAAGCAAGCGCCGCGAAATTTTGAAAGAAGTTTGTAAAAGCCTTGTTTTCCGGCCCGGTTTATAGTACATTAGATTGGAATGTGATGGAGAAAGGAAGATATAGGGTGAACAACAGGGAAAAGATCCGTCTGGTCGCTTTTGATCTGGACGGCACGACACTGCACGGCCATGCCGGGCTTTCGGCACGCAACCGGCAGGCGATGGAAAAGGCGGGAGAGGCCGGCGTTCTGCTTGTTCCGGCGACGGGACGCGTGAAAAACTTTATTCCGCCGTGCCTTTTGGAGCTGCCGTTTATCCGCTATGCGATCACGTCGAACGGCGGCGCCGTATGGGATCTGCACGAGGACAGGCTTGTATGTGCCAATTTGATTCCGACGGAGACGGCGCTTGCGGTGCAGCGTGTTTTTGATGATTACGAGCTTTATGTGGAATACTATGTCAATGGACGCGGCGTCACGCGGCGCGACAATCCGGATAAAGCGAAAACGGTGTTCGGCTTTCCGGAGGACAAGTTTTATTTTATCACGAAGGATTATACGTTTACGGACAGCCTTTCCGACTATCTGGTGCAGACGGGCGCGCAGCCGGAGAAGATCAATATGATGTTCATCCCCGAGCAGACCCGGCCGGAGATTCTGGCCCGCCTGCGCAGGCTGGACGGCATCGAGCTGACCTATTCAAACGTGGACAATATCGAGATCAATGCGAAGGGATGCAACAAGGGCACGGGCCTTACCATGCTCTGCGCGGCGCTCGGGCTTGACCCTGCGGCGGCAATGGCGGTCGGCGACAACGGCAACGACCTCGGCATGCTGCGCGCGGCGGGCTTTGCGGCGGTTGTCGGAAACGGCATTGAGGCCGCGAAGGCCGAAGCGGATGCCATTGTTGCGCCGTGTCTGGAGGACGGCTTTGCCGAAGCGCTTGAGCGCTTTGTGCTCCGCAGCTGAATTTTTATTACAGAAAGGTTTTTATCATGCTGAATGTTTCCGGGGTGGCCATCAATTTTGACGGCCAGAACCTCTTTTCCAATGTCAATTTACAGTTTCTGCCGGGCAATTGCTACGGCATCATCGGTGCAAACGGCGCCGGAAAATCGACGTTTCTGCGCATCCTTTCAGGCGATCTCGAGCCGTCGAAGGGCGAGGTTGCCTTTGACCCTAAATACCGCATGTCGGTCTTAAAGCAGGATCACTTCGCCTACGAGGAGCAGAGCGTTTTTGAGACGATCATGCAGGGCAATGCGCGGCTGTACGAAATTTCCGTGGAGAAGGACGCGCTGTATGCGAAGCCCGATTTCAGCGAGGAGGACGGCAACCGCGCCGCCGAGCTGGAGGCGGAATTTTCCGAGCTGAACGGCTGGGAGGCGGAGACCGAAGCGGCGAAGCTGATGCAGGGCCTCGGTCTGGACAGCGATGCGATGTATGACCGGATGAGCACGCTGAATCAGACCGAAAAGGTCAAGGTGCTGCTTGCCCGCGCGCTGTTCGGCCAGCCGGATATGATTCTGCTCGACGAGCCGACAAACGGTCTGGACGCGAAGGCGATCACTTGGCTCGAAGATTTTTTGATCGACTACGAGGGCACGGTCATTGTGGTTTCGCACGACCGCCACTTCCTCAACAACGTCTGCACACATATTGTCGACGTCGATTACGGCAAAATCAAGCTCTATATCGGCAACTACGATTTCTGGTACGAATCGAGCCAGCTCATCCAGCGCATGCTGCGCGACCAGAACCGCAAGGCGGAGGAGAAAATCAAGGAGCTGCAGAGCTTTATCCAGCGCTTCTCCGCGAACAAATCGAAATCCCGTCAGGCGACCTCCCGGAAAAAGCTGCTGGAGAAAATCACCGTGGAGGAGATGCCGGCGTCCTCGCGCCGCTATCCGTACGTCGGCTTTACAATGGACCGCGAGCTGGGCAAGGATGTGCTCACGGTCTCGGGACTGACGAAAACCATAGACGGCGTCAAGGTGCTCGACAACGTGTCGTTCATCGTCGGGCGTACGGACAAGATCGCGTTTGTCGCGCAGAATGAATTCGCCGTGCCGACGCTGTTCAAAATCCTGATGGAGGAGATGGAGCCGGATGCGGGCACGTTCAAATGGGGCGTCTCCACCAGCCGCTCGTACTTCCCGCAGGATAACTCTGCGTATTTCCATGACGCGGACGATTCCATTCTGAAATGGCTGGAGCAGTACGCGAAGGACACGACCGAGACGTATCTGCGCGGTTTCCTCGGCAAAATGCTGTTCTCCGGCGATGATGTCTATAAGCCCGTTCAGGTGCTTTCCGGCGGCGAGAAGGTGCGCTGCATGCTTTCCCGCATGATGATGTTTGGCAGCAACGTGCTCCTGCTGGATCAGCCGACCAATCATCTCGACCTTGAATCCATCACGGCGGTCAACAATGGTCTGATCGATTTCAAGGGCGTCGTGCTTTTCGCCTCGCATGACCACGAATTCACGCAGACCGTCGCAAACCGCGTCATTGAGATTCTGCCTGAAGGCGGCACGTTTGACCGCGTGACGACGTATGACGAATATCTTGAAATGCGCGGATAAATTTTTCAAAAACTTGTAACCCCGGCCGCGGGCATGCTTACAAAAGAAATGAAGGGACAGAAGAGGGGAGCGGTGCAAATGCTGGAGGATGAACGGATTCTGGAGCTGTACTGGGCACGGAACACGCAGGCCATCCATGAGACAAGTGAGAAATACGGCGGCAGGCTTTCACAGCTTTCCGCCCGGCTGCTGCGCGTGCAGGAGGACGCGGAGGAGTGCGTCAACGATACATATCTCGGCGCATGGAATGCGATTCCGCCGCAGCGCCCGTCGTATTTCTTCGCGTTTCTCGCAAAGCTCTGCCGGAATATCGCCTGCAATAAGCTGGACTGGCTGAATGCCGCAAAGCGGCATGCGGAGGTTGTTGAGCTGACGAATGAGCTTGCCGCGTGCATTCCGGATCCGACCAATGCCCGTGAGCAGGAAAGCCGCGAGCTTGGCGAAGCACTGAACCGGTTCCTTGAGAGTCTGCCGCAGGAAAACCGCTTGATTTTCATGCGCCGGTACTGGTATATGGATTCCGTGCATGAGATCGCCGAGCGGTACGGCTTCGGCGAAAGCCGCGTGAAAACCGCCCTGTTTCGCACGCGGCGAAAGCTGCGCGAATACCTCGAAAAAGAAGAAATCAGCGTTTGAGAAAGGGGATTTGCAGGATGACCGGAAAGGATTTGTTTGCGGCGCTGAGCTTTGTGCGCGACGAATACGTCGAGGAAGCGGAGACGGAATGTCCGCCGCGCCGCGTGATCCCGATGAAAACCGTTCGCTGGGCGGGCGTGCTCGCCGCATGTGTCTGTCTGCTCGTCGGCTGGGCGTTTGCCGCACAGTGGATGAAAGCCGGCAGCTCGATGACTACCGGCGCGACAGACAGCACGGCCGCGGTCATGGAAGAAGGTGCGATGGACGGCGGTGAAATGACAGACAGCGAAACGGCAGAGGCCGCCGGCGAAGAAGCTGGGGAAGGCCAGGCGGAGGATACTGAATTCACGGCGGGCGGCAGCACGGTTTGCGGCTTTGGCATTGAAGCCGCAGAGGTTGAGCGGGTTACGGTCGTCTCGATGCCGGAGAGTGCGGAGCATGAACGGACTTACACAAGCCCCGGGAAGATTCAGGAGATCGTGTCGTACCTGAACGGTCTGACGCTGCGCACAGACTTCCCGGAGGATCCGGATGCATACTGCGGCATGGCGTATAAGCTGACACTGACGATGGCGGACGGCACCGAGCGGGAATTCACCCACTTTGCCAATATGTTCCTGCGCGAGGGCGACGGCGGCTGGCTGCGCATGACATACGAGGAAGCGTCGGAACTTGACAACATCATCCGCCGCATCCCGAGCGACTGACTTTTTCCGGAAATTCCGGTTTGGGGCTTGCAAACCGCCTGCACCTGTGATAAAATGTAACAAGATTGTAACGTTTGTTATTCAAATGTAATCTTTTTGCAGGGACGGGCGGTTGTATGCGTCCGACGGGAAGGAAGGGTCATGCCGATGGAAAAAGAAGCTTGCCTGCGGCTGCTGCGCCGCATCTGTGCGGCGGTGCTTGCGCTGCTCGCGGCGATTGTGATGGGCGCGCCGGTGCTTGCGGATGAGGCAGGGCCGGCAGGAGAAACGCCGGAGGACCCGGCAGCGCAGGAGCAGACGCTGACCGAGGAGAATTTTGCGGCGGTTGCCGCGCAGCTGGAAGCGGTTGCCCGGGAACAAGGCCGTTCAATCGCGGATAAAATGCTTTACGAATCCTTCCGCATGATTTCTCCGGTTTCGGCACCCGCAGAGGCGGAAGCCACCGCAGCGCCGACTGCGGCGCCCGCACGGAATACACCGGCCGTTGTTGTGCACAGCTCGGAACAGCAGACGCTGTCCTTTTCCGGTTTTCTGCCGTTTTTGGCGGTTGCGGTTATTGCGGTGACCAGCATGCTGGCGGTGTTCTTCTCCACACGCCGTCATTCCTGGACGGGCAGGCGGCCTGCTTTTGCCCGCGGCTATCGCCCGGCGCACGACCGGACCTTCCGGGAGGAAACCCTTGAGCGGCGCAGTGCTCTGCGTCTGAACCGATAAATTTCAACGCCGTTCCCGGCAGCCGGGAGCGGCGTTTTTCTGTCAGGCGGTCAGAAAGCCGCCGGCATGGCCGGAAAGGGCAGAAAGACAGCGCACCGGAATGGAATGCGCTTTTCGGAAAGCGGGCACGCAAAGCTGTGAAAACGACGAAAAAACCGCCGAAAAAGGGATTTTTGCATCCCGTATGAAGTAAATTCAGAGAAAATTCACATTTTGCGAAAAACCGGTTGACAAACCTCGACTTTTTCCGTAAACTTAGCTCATTGCGTTTGCATCTAAAACCAAATAAAATCGGCTGATCCGAAGCGTTCCTGCGCGGCGGAAGGTGCCTCTGCCGCGGCTTCAGGCAGCCTGCGTAAAATCCTTTGCGGAAGCAGTGTGCATCCAAACAGCCGGGGTGTGTGATTCACTAAGACCACGCAACTTTCGGGGGACAACCGTCCTACCAAACCGCAAAGGGGATGCTTTCCATGTTAAAACCAATTATCACTCTGAAAGACATTGCAGTATCGTTTGACGGCGAACAGGTGCTCAAAAACTTCAACCTCACAATCGGTGACGGCGAGTTTGTGACGCTCCTCGGCCCCTCCGGCTGCGGCAAAACCACGGTTTTGCGCACGATCGGCGGCTTCGTCACTCCCGATAGCGGCGATGTCTTTTTTGGTGGCGAGAAGATCAACAATCTGCCGCCGCATAAGCGCGCGGTCAACACAATCTTCCAGAAGTACGCGCTCTTCCCGCACCTGAACGTTTATGAAAACATTGCGTTCGGCATGCGCATCAAGGGCAAAAAAGAGGACGAGATTCAGAAAACCGTCACGGAGATGCTCCATATGGTCAATCTGAACGGCATGGCCCACCGAGGCGTCAGCCAGCTTTCCGGCGGCCAGCAGCAGCGCGTGGCCATCGCCCGGGCGCTGGCCAACGAGCCGAAGGTCCTGCTTCTGGATGAGCCGCTGTCCGCGCTGGATCTCAAGCTGCGCAAGGATATGCAGAGCGAGCTGAAGAAAATCCAGCAGGCGGTCGGCATCACCTTCATCTTTGTCACGCACGACCAGGAGGAGGCGCTCTCCATGAGCGATACGGTCGTCGTCATGGATAAGGGTGAAATTCAGCAGATCGGTTCGCCGATTGATATTTACAACGAGCCGAAAAATGCCTTTGTCGCAGACTTTATCGGCGAAAGCAACATTCTGGACGGCGTGATGATCGACGATTATCTGGTCGAGGTAGCCGGGCAGCGCTTCAAGTCGCTGGACAGCGGCTTCGGCAGAATGGCTCCGGTCGATGTGGTCATCCGTCCGGAGGATATCGATATTGTGCCCACGGGTTCCGCCGCGGCGCATATCAACGGCGAGGTCACGAGCGTCACGTTCAAGGGCGTGCATTATGAGATCATCGTCGACGTCGACGGCTTCAAGTGGATGATTCAGACGACCGATTCCGCGCGTGTCGGCGACCGGATCGGGCTGGCGCTTACGCCGGACGATATTCATGTCATGGCCAAATCCGTTTATTCCGGCACCATGGGCGATTACAGCTCGTTCAGCGACGAGATGGGCGAGGCGCTTCAGGAAACGGAGGAAGGGAGCGGCGCATATGAGGACTAAGCTGATTTCCGCGCCGTACACGATCTGGATGACGCTGTTCATCATCGTGCCGATGGGCCTTGTGGCCTACTTTGCGTTTACGGACAAGAGCGGCGCGTTCACGCTGGACAATATCCTGCGCGTCGGTCAGTATTCCAATGTTTTTCTGCGCTCCATCTGGCTCGGCGCGCTTGCAACGGCGATTTCGCTGCTGCTGGGGTATCCGCTGGCCTATACAATCGCCAAGGCCAAGGCGAACCGCCAGAGCATCATGATTATGCTCGTCATGCTTCCGATGTGGATGAATTTTTTGCTGCGCACATACGCGTGGATGTCCCTGCTGGAGGATAACGGCCTCATCAACAATCTGCTTGTCGCCATCGGTCTGCCGCGCGTCCATATGATCAATACCGCCGGCGCCGTGGTGCTCGGCATGGTGTACAATTATATTCCGTACATGATTCTGCCGCTCTATTCGGTGCTGACCAAAATTGACAACAGCGTCATTGAGGCGGCGCAGGATCTCGGCGCAAACGACCGCAAGGTTTTTCTCAAGGTTGTCTTTCCGATGAGCATGCCGGGCGTCATTTCCGGCATCACCATGGTGTTTGTTCCGGCTGTTTCCACCTTCATCATCTCGAAGATGCTCGGCGGCGGCGGAAATCTGCTGATCGGCGACCTCATCGATATGCAGTTCCTCGGTTCGGCGTATAATCCGAACCTCGGCTCGGCCATTTCGCTTGTTCTGATGGTTATCATTCTCATCTGCATGGGCATCATGAACCAGTTCGACGACGGCGAGAATGTGGGAGGAGGGATGATCCTGTGAAAGTCCTTTCCAAAATCTACACGGCGCTCATCTTCATTTTCCTCTATGCGCCGATTCTCGTGCTGATTGTTTTTTCCTTCAATGATACGGAGACGTCCAGCCGCACGCAGTTTTCCGGCTTTACGCTCCGCTGGTATGAACGCCTGTTTCAGGATCGCTATATTCTGGAGGCTTTGCTCAATACGCTGATCATCGCCGTTGTCGCCGCGGTTGTTTCCACGGTGCTCGGCACGATGGCGGCGGTCGGCATCAACCGCATGAAGCGGCTGCCCAAGAAGATCATGATGAACATCACGAATTTCCCGATGGTGAATCCGGAAATTGTGACCGGCGTTTCCATGATGCTGCTCTTTGTCGCGGCCGTCAGTCTTTTCGGCGGAAAAAGCCTCGGTATGGCGTCGCTGATTATTGCGCACATCACCTTCTGCCTGCCGTATGTGATTCTCTCCATTCTGCCGAAGCTGCGGCAGATGAACCCGAATCTGTATGAAGCGGCGCAGGATCTCGGCTGTCCGCCGGTCCGCGCGTTTTTCAAGGTGGTGCTGCCGGAAATCATGCCCGGCATCGTAACCGGCATGATCATGGCGTTCACGCTTTCGATCGACGATTTCGTAATCAGCTATTTTACGAGCGGTACGACACAGACGCTGCCGATTTATATTTACTCGATGACGAGAAAGCGCATTTCTCCGGAGATCAACGCGCTCTCTACCGTGCTGTTCGGCTGCATCATGGTGCTGCTCATCATCATCAATGTCCGGCAGGCGCGCGACGAGCGCCGAGCCAAAAAGGCGGAAAAGGAGCGTGCGGTATGAGAAAGCTTCTTTCCTGCCTGCTCGCGGCCGTGCTGCTGAGCGCTGTGCTGATTCTGCCGGTATCCGCCGATGAAGCGGACGGCGGCTGGGATTTCTCGGAAGAATATCCCGATGCGGAGCTGACCGGCGTGACGATCAACGTCTACAACTGGGGCGAGTATATTGCAAACGGCACCGAAGGCTCGCTGGATGTGAACGCGGAATTCACGCGGCGCACCGGCATCAATGTCAACTATACGACCTTTGACAGCAACGAATCGCTGTATTCCAAGCTGGCGGGCGGCGGCGCGAATTACGATGTGATTATTCCCTCCGACTATATGATCTCCAAGATGATCGCCGAAAACATGCTGGAGGAGCTGGATTTTTCCAATATTCCGAATTTCCGGTATATTGATGAGCAGTTCCGCGACCCGGACTACGATCCGGGCTGCGCGCATTCCGTGCCGTACACCTGGGGCACGGTCGGCCTGTTCTACAATACCGAATACATCACGGAGCCGGTCACAAGCTGGTCGATCCTCTGGGACGAGCAGTACAGCGGCAAGATTCTGATGTTTGACAACCCCCGCGATGCGTTTGCGATTGCGCAGATCCGTCTCGGTTTCTCCCTGAATACGACGGACGAAAGCGAGTGGGAGGAAGCGGCGATGCTGCTCAAGGAGCAAAAGCCGCTGGTGCAGGCGTATGTCATGGATCAGATCTTCGACAAGATGGAAAGCGGAGAGGCCTGGCTTGCGCCGTACTATTCCGGTGATGCGGGTGTTCTGGTCGAAAGCAACGACAATATCGGCTTTGTGATCCCCGAAGAGGGCACCAATTACTTTGTGGACGCAATGTGCATCCCGGCCGGCGCGGAGCATAAAACGGAAGCGGAGCTGTATATCA
>JBJEOO010000194.1:0-8975 GCA_051880755.1 Hominenteromicrobium sp. | reverse complement strand
ATCGAGAAATACAAGACCTTCGGGCTGCGGATTTTTGTCGCCATTCCGCTGCCGGGCACCGGCGCGTGGACGGGTTCGCTTGCGGCGGCGCTGATGAAGATGCCGTTCAAAAACGCGATGATCTCCGTAATCGGCGGCACCCTTCTGGCCGATATTATTATGTGCCTGTTTTCCTATGGCCTGCTCGGTGTGTTTATCTGAGGGGTGAAGACATGAAACAGGCGGAAGTTGTCATTCTTGGCGGCGGTGCTGCGGGGCTTATGGCGTCGTGTGCCGCCGCGCGGATTTTAAAAAGGAACGGCTCGGTGCTGCTGCTCGAGGGCAATCCGAAGCTCGGCCGCAAGCTGCTTGCGACGGGCAACGGGCGCTGCAACCTGACCAATCTGAACGTGTCGCCCGGGCATTATCACGGGGATGCAGCCGCAGCCGTGCCGCTGCTGGAAAAATACACGCCGGAGGCCGTGATCGCCGCTTTCCGCGATATGGGGCTGATCACGAAGGCGGATGACGAAGGCCGTGTTTACCCGCGCAGTCTGCAGGCTGCGGCGGTGCTTGCCGTTCTGCGCCGTTCAGCGGAGGAAAGCGGCGTAACCTGCATGCTCGGCAGTCCCGCGTCCTCCGTGCGGAAAGCCGGGCGCGGCTTTCGCGTTCAGTGCGCAGACAGCGGAGAGATCGAAGCGGCGCGCTGCATTCTCGCGTGCGGCGGTGCGGCATCGCCGAAGCATTCCTGCAGCGCCGACGGCTACGCGTTCGCGAAGGCGCTCGGCCATACCGTCACGCCGCTCTACCCGGCGCTGACGCAGCTGCTGTGCAGGGGAAAGGTGTTCAAGTCCCTTGCCGGCATGCGCTGTGCCGCGCGCGCGGCGCTGCTTGCGGACGGCAAAGAAATCTGCGCCGAAAGCGGCGAGGTGCTCTTCACCGAAACCGGGCTTTCGGGTATCTGCGTGTTCGGCCTTTCCGTTTACGCGGGCGAGTTTTTCGCACTCGGCACGGTCGGCGGCAAGGCGCATCGGGCACTTTCCGTTTCGCTCGACTGCCTGCCGGATTGGTCCTTCACGGAGCTGTGCGATTACATCCTGGAAATGCGGACGGCCTATCCGAACCGGATGGCGGGCGAACTGCTTGACGGACTGCTCAATATGCGCGTCGGCAGCGCACTTGTGCAGGCGGCGGGCATTGACCCCGCACGCAGCGCGAAGTTTGTCGCGCCCGGACAGATGCAGAAGCTTGCGGCACTGACCAAAGCGTGGCGCTTTGAGGTGACCGGCACAAAGAGCTGGCAGGATGCGCAGATCACGGCGGGCGGCATTCCGCTGAAGGAACTTGACCCGCTGACGATGCGCTCGAAAAAAACGGACGGGCTGTATCTGGCGGGTGAGATGCTGAATGTGCACGGTGACTGCGGCGGCTATAATCTCCATTTCGCGTGGGCGACCGGTCTTGCCGCCGGAGAAGCCGCGGCCAAGTCGATTCTGAAGGAGAAAAGGTCATGATTCGGATATCAGATCTGCCGATGGCGCTCGGATACACGGGCGGTGCGCTGCGTGCGGCGGCAGCGAAAAAGCTGCGGCTGGAGCCGTCGAAGCTCCGCTCGGTGGCGCTTGTCAAAAAATCGGTCGATGCGCGCAGAAAGAACGACGTGAAATTTATCGTGACGGTCGACGTGCAGATCGAGGGCAGCGAGGACAAATGCCTTGCCCGTCTGCGCGACGGCAAGATCCGCAAGGCGCCCGACCGCGCCTATGTGATGCCGCAGGCTGGGCGGCTGCGCTGCCGGCCGGTCGTTGTCGGCTTCGGCCCGGCGGGGATGTTTGCCGGGCTGCTGCTCGCGCGTGCCGGTCTTTGCCCGATTGTGATCGAGCGGGGCGAAGCGGTGGAGAACCGCCAACGATCCGTCGCGGCGTTCTGGAAAAACCGCGCGCTTGACCCGGAAAGCAACGTCCAGTTCGGCGAAGGCGGCGCGGGCACATTTTCGGACGGCAAGCTGAATACCGGCACGAAGGACGAACGCATTTTCTTCGTGCTGCAGACTCTGGTCGAGCACGGCGCGCCGGAGGAAATCCTGTTTGAAGCAAAGCCGCATGTCGGCACGGACAGGCTGCCGCAGACGGTGCGCGCCATCCGGGAGGAGATCATCCGCCTCGGGGGCGAGGTGCGCTTCAACACGAAAATGACAGATCTCCTTGTGCGGGACGGCGCAGTGCGCGGCGTCACCGTGCAGTCGGGCATCTCGGCCGAAAGGATCGAGACGGAGCATGTGGTGCTGGCCGTCGGCCACAGCGCGCGCGATACGTTTGAGATGCTGTACGGCAAATCCTGTATCCCGATGGAGCCGAAGCCCTTCTCGGTCGGCGCGCGCATCGAGCACCGCGCGGAGACGATCAACCGCGCGCAGTACGGCGCGTTTGCGGAGAACCCGCATCTCGGCGCGGCGGATTATAAATTGAACGTTCACCTCGAAAACGGGCGCGGCGTGTACACCTTCTGCATGTGTCCGGGCGGCTATGTCGTCGGCGCGGCCTCGGAGGAAAACAGCGTCGTCACAAACGGTATGAGCGAATTCGCGCGCGGCGGCGCAAACAGCAACGCGGCGCTGCTCGTCGGCGTCACGCCGGAGGATTTCGGCTCGCCGCACCCGCTTGCGGGCATTGCGTTTCAGCGTGCCATCGAGCGCGCGGCCTTTGCGGCAGGCGGCGGGGATTACAGCGCGCCGTGTCAGCGCGTCGGCGATTTCCTCGAAAAGCACCCGACCACGCAGTTCGGTGCGGTGCGCCCGACGTACGAACCCGGCGTCACGCCCGGCAGCCTCTACGGTGTGCTGCCCGATTTTGTGTGCGATTCCATGGCGCAGGGTGTCCACAAAATGGGGCGGTACCTCACGGGCTTCGACGACCCCGACGCGCTTCTGACCGCGCCGGAAACGCGATCCTCCTCACCGGTGCGCATCCTGCGCGGCGAACGCCGCGAATGTCCCACGGTGCGCGGGCTGTTTCCGTGCGGCGAGGGCGCCGGCTACGCGGGCGGCATCACAAGCGCCGCCGTGGACGGCCTGCGCTGCGCAGAGGAAATCCTGAGACAGAGCAGGGAGGACGCCTGATGCAATACAGGACGATCGCAGACAAAAACCGCAAATCGAAGCATTTAACATGTGCGGATTCTTGATATGAACGTGCGGTGTACCGCCGGAATATGCGCATTGTAAACGGCATGATGCATAAATAAACACAGAAAGCGCCGCAGACACTTCCTTTTCGGAGCGTCTGCGGCGCTGCTGCGTATATGGGCTATTCGCACATGATGTGCAGGATTTCGCGGTCGGTCTCACGCATGCCCTCGCGTGCGAGCATGCCGATGTTGCGGATGGTTTCCTCCACGCCCTTCGTCACGAGTCCGTCTCCCGCGCGGAACTGCTGGCCGTTCTTGTACATGTGGTAGCCGAGGATGCCCGCATCCACGGCGGAAGCGATCTTTGCGGCACACGAGGCCTTCGCGCCGTCGCAGACAATGCCGGAATCAATGGCGATGGAGTTGACGATGGTGTGTTCGATTTCCTTCAGGCCGCCGCCATGGAGATAGGCGATGCCGGCGCCGCTGCCGCACCCGGCGCTGACGGCGCCGCAGTATGCGGAGAGACGGCCGATACCGGATTTCAGATGGACGGTGATTAGATCGGAAAGGGCGACGGCGCGGATGGTTTTGTCGTAGCCGGCGTTCAGCTCCTTGGCGTATTCCACAACGGGCAGAGAGGCTGTCATGCCCTGATTTCCGCTGCCCGATACGATGACGACCGGCAGGGAGCAGCCGTTCATGCGCGCGTCGCTGCCGGCGGCCGCCATGGCCCGCGCGCGGATTTTGACGTCGCTGCCGTAGGTATCGAGCAGCACCTTGCCGATGTTCGCGCCCCAGTTGCCGGAGAGACCCGCTTCGGCAATGCGCGTGTTGTATTCAATCTGCCGCTTTACCGGCGCTTCGATGTCCGCAAGCGCCGCGCTTTCGATAAATTCGAGAATACCCGCAACCGTGAGCACACTGCGGTCGCAAAGCCCTTCGTCGGCGGATTCCGTCGCACACAGGTCATGGAGCACTTCGCCGTCGCGTTCGATCCGCACGATGTTGGTGTGGCGGTTTACGATCCGCACACGCGCCGTGTGCGAATCGTTCTCCACGGTGATATCCACGTCGAAGATGAACGGGGAATCGGAGAGCCGCACCGAAATCGGAGTGCGCTCAAGATATGCGCGAATCTGCGCCTGCTCGTCCGCCGTTACCTGCGAGATGACCTCAAGCAGCAGCTCGTCGCGCCCCGCAACAATGCCGGCGGCGGCTGCGGCGGGAATGCCGCGCAGACCGCCGGTGTTCGGCACAAAAACACTTTTGACGTTCTTGATGATGTTGCCGCTGGCCGTTACGGTGACCCGCGACGGCAGGCTACCGAGCGTCCGGCGTGCGACCGCCGCCGCGTAGGCGATGGCGATCGGTTCGGTGCAGCCCATGGCGGGCAAAAGCTCTTCTTTCAAAACCTGCACGCAGGTCTTGTAAATCTGATCGTTTTGCTGCATAGAGAATTCCTCGGTTTCTGAAAGCTCACTTAATCTTGGCGGCGGACAGTATGGATAAATTCATATTCAAAGGCATTAAAGTATTTGTTCCAGAAGCCGCGCGCCAGCGGGTTTGCCGTGCCGTGCTCAACCCAGCCGTATCCGCAGCCTTTTGCGCGCAGCGTTTTGAGCGTGTGAGCGAGCAGGGCCTGCGCCATATCGGTTCCGCGGTACTCCGGAAGAATATACGTCTCGCCGATGTTTTCGGCGCCGAGCGCCGAGAAAGGAAACGGCGGCTTTTCGGGATTGGTCAGCGTGAATCCGGCAATGGTTTCGTTTTCCCCGGCTGCAAAGACACAGGTGCCGGCGTTCAGGAGAAACGACCTGTACGCCGCTTCGGTCAGCTCGCTGCACGGATAAAAAACGGGGCTTTCACGCAGATGATTGATCAGCCGTTCCAGCAGCGGCCGGATTGTGTTCCACTTGGCTTCAATCTCTGCTTTGGAAAGCTGTCGAACCGGAATACCGCTGCGGATGTTAAGCCGCCCGGCCGGACAAAGCCCCTTTTCGGCAATAATGCCAAACTGCAGGTATGAGAACAAACGCTGCACCGCCGTATCGCATGCGTAAAGGTGCGCTGAAAAATGCACGGTTCTGTCCTGAACAACGCGTGCCGCAAGCCGTTGGAACAGTCGGCTGATCGTCTGCTCCCGCCGTTCGCCCAGTGCGCCGTATCCGAAAAGCGGAATACTGCAGGACAGCTCGTCCCCGCCGTGCAGGCTGTAAAGAAGATAGCCGACGCATACGCCGTTTTCAACGGCGGCAAGGCCGCTCAGATCGTCTGATGCCGCACGCAAGCCGCTGATAAACTCGCTTTTTGCCGCAGCCGGCAGATTGTGCGCGGCGGCCTCGGCGCAGTACGCCGTATAGGCCATGTCGGCAATATCCTTGCGGTAATGGAACGGATTGTCAGCAAAATGAAGTTCTGCCGCCGTTTCGTTACCCTTCGTTCAGGATCGGCAGAATGCGCGCGAACGAGGCGTCCGCGAGCGTATCATCCGAATTGTAGTAGAGCAGAAGGCTGTCCGGCTGTCCTTCAAGCCGCAGCGCCTCCGGAATGTCGAAATTCACGCCTTTTATGTATTCGTCCCAATGCTCCATTTTCCAGGTGTCGCGGTCGGAGCGGCGCTTCATCATGCGCGCCTTGCAGACCGCAACGTCCGTCACAATCCAGATGGCGCAGAGCTTGGCGCCGTAAACCGCAAGCTTTTCCCGAAGCTCCCGAATATAGGCCGGGTCGCGGATTTCACGGGAGAAGGGCGCGTTGATGAGCACCGTATCCGCGTAGCGCAGCGCCTCAAAGCCGAGATTCAGAATGGTTTCATATTCGTAATTCCGAACCTCCTGCTCAAAGAAATCCGAGCTGCGGTCAAAGGGCTGACCGGCCGCCTTGAAAATCTGCCGGGAAAGCGTGATCAGCGTGTCCTTGTCCAGATACACCACATGGTCGAGCGCTGCGGCAAGCCGTTTTGAGAGCCGGGTTTTCCCGCACGCGGGCGGTGAGGTTACAAGAATCATCTTTTTCATGAAACATCCAGCCTTTCGGAATCAAAATCAGGGAAGACGCATCGGTATTTGATATCGATTATAGCATAATCGGAAAGAAAAGGCACGCGCTTTGTCTGAAACGCGTGCCGAAAATCAGCGGGTCAGTTTGTGCACAAGGTCAGCAAGCAGGCGGTCGCGGTGAATGGCGTACACATAGCGGATGAAATGACGCGTCGCAGACGGCGCCCAAGTGTGGTCGTACTGCGGGATCGGGCTGTGAACAAGCGTATCCTCCATGAAATCGCCGTCCAGAAGCCATGCAACGGCAGTCACGTCCCAGATGACGCGCGTCCAGGTCTCCGCGCTCGCCGTGCGGCGGCCCTCCTCAATTGCGTACTGGGCCAGATGGTCGCACAGCGCGTTTTTGCCGAGCAGATAGGTTCTCAGCTCCGGCTCGCTGATGGTGAAGGCGGAGACGACGCCCATGCAGGGCAGCTGTACCAGCGGTACGCCGCAGCCGAAGAGAATGCGCCCGGCCGCAACGTCCTGCGCGATGTTGAACTCGGCGTTGTTCGTCCAGTGATGTGCGTTGCCGCCGAGCCACACAACAACGATGCGCTCGCGGATCGCGGGGTTCATCAGAATGGCGGAGGCGACATTCGTAATCGCGCCGATTGCGATGACATAGAGCGGATTTTCCGGCGTATACGCCATGGCGCGCGCGGCAAGGTCTGCGGCAGCGGGAGACTGCACCGGCGTGTCCTCGTCGGGCAGATACGTTTCGGAGCCTTTGTAAACGGATGCTTTCAGATCTTCGCGGCCGAGCAGCGTGAGCAGCGTCAGAATCTCGTCGTAGCTCTTTTCCATGCCGTCCTTCGGCGAAGTGGATTTATCATTGAAAAACGGCGCGGCATAAATCGCCTTCACGCAAAGCTTCTCGCTGCTTTTTATCATATAGGACAGCGCGAACTGATCGTCAATCTCGTTGTAGGTGTCGGTGTCGAGCACAACGTCGATTCTGCCGGCCGGCTTCTGCAGGCGCCGGACAAGCGTTTCGCAGTCCGGAATGTTTTGTTCCCAGATTTTCTTTTCCATACGGTTTCCTCCCGAAAGATTTTTGCATAAGTGTAGTATATCGGAAACTTTTGAAGAAGAAAAGTATAAAACGGAAATTTTCCGTCCATATTTTGTACGAAAAAATCTTTGGATATTTGTGCGTACATACGCGTCGGAAAGGATGTCTTTCATGAAAAAGTTTTTGAACAGCGATCTTCTGCTCCGGGCGGCCGCCTGCGGCTTTGTCCTGACGGTGCTTTTGAGCTTTACCGGTTTTGCCGCGCGGTGCGGCGCGTTGGAGGAAAATGTGCTGCGCCTGCATGTGATTGCGAATTCGGACACGGAAGCGGATCAGGCGGTGAAGCTCCGGGTGCGGGATGCCGTTCTCCGTGAGGTGGAGAACTGGTACGGTGACGCCGCGGATTTTGATACCGCTCTTGCCGCGGTATGCGCGCATCTTGAAAGTCTGGAAACGGCGGCAAACCGCGTGCTGGCTGAAGCGGAAATGCCTTACCAAGCGCGGGCCGAGGTCTGCGACATGTATTTTCCTACCAGAACGTACGAAAGCTGCAAGCTTCCGGCCGGCAAGTACCGCACGCTGCGCATTACGCTGGGCGAAGCGGCGGGACAGAACTGGTGGTGTGTCGTTTTTCCGTCGCTGTGCATTCCGGGTGCGAGCGATCTTGACAGCCTCCCGGAGGGCGCGGGAGAAGTGGTCTCCCAGCCGGAAAAGTATGCGGTGAAGTTCAAAGCCGCGGAGCTTTTCAATGCGCTTCTGAAGTTTTTTGACGAATGAACCGTTCTGTGCTACAATGAGTGCATGCCAGAAACGGCGCAGCGCTTATGACCGGCATTCTGCCGGAGCGGAATCGGAGAAGGAGCCTGCGCGGAAAGGAAACGGACATGGCGATGCTGGAATTTGTTTTGGGGCGTGCCGGAACGGGCAAGACAACGTGGCTTCGTGAAAAGCTGGCTGCGGAGCCGGCGCAGACCGCAATGCTGCTTGTACCGGAACAGTATACATTTGAGTGTGAGCGCGCATTGCTTGAACGGTATGGGGTGGAGACGGCGAACCGCATCAAGGTGTACAGCTTCACGCGTCTCGCGGAGGCGGCTTTCCTGCGCTGCGGCGGCAGCGCGGGCAAACGGCTGACGGACGGCGGCCGCCGCATTCTGATGACGCTTGCCATCGAATCGTGCGTGGACAATCTGACGCTGTTTGAAAAAAGCGCGGGCGGCGGAAAGCTGACGGACGTCATGCTGACGGCGGTCGGCGAGATGAAGCTCTGCGGCGTTCAGCCCGATGCGCTGAGCGCCGCGGCCGACCGCGTCCGGGACGCCGGGCTTGCCCGGAAGCTCCGCGAGCTTTCGCTGATTTACGGCGCGTTTGAAGCGCTTGTGCAGCAGACGTATCTGGATCCGTTGGACGACCTCACGCGGCTCGATGCGCTGCTGGATGCGCATCCGGATTTCTTCGCGGGCGCGTCGGTCGCCGTCGATGCGTTTGACGGCTTTACGGTGCAGGAATACCGCATCCTGACGCACGCCATCCGCCGGGCGGACCGGGTCCGCGTTGCGCTGTGCTGCGGGGATCTCGATACGTCCAAGCGCGACCTGTTTTCCACCGTGCGGCGCACCGCCGCGCGGCTGACCCGCATCGCGCATGAAAACGGCGTTCCGGTTGCGGCGCCCGTTCGGCTCGAAACGCCGTTCCGCTTTGAAAACGACGAGCTGCGCGCGGTGGAGTGCGTGCTTGCTGGCGGTGAAGAAGCGGCGCGGACGGCGGAGCATGTGTGCGTTTTCAACGGCGCGTCGCCGTATGAAGAGGTTGAG
>JBJEOO010000193.1:0-2091 GCA_051880755.1 Hominenteromicrobium sp. | reverse complement strand
GGGAATTTTGCCAATTCGCGTTTTTCGATCTGTGATTTTTCCGAGCGGGGGAAAACCAGCAGGAACAAGGCGGCGAGCACCAGAAATACGGCCATGACCGCCAGCGAAATTGCGGAGAGGCGGGATTCCAGCAGAGAACGCTTGTCCGCCCTGCGGTCGCGCCGTGCGGCGTGCCGCGGCCCCGGAACATCTGTGTCCCGGATGTCGTCATAAAAGCTTTCGGAATTCATATCGGCAGTCTCCTTTCCATCAGAATCTCCAGTAGAGGAATACGTTGTTGGTCGCATCGACGAGCATGATGCTCAGCGCAATCAGCATGCCGATGCAGATCGTTACGGAACCGATCCGCCCGATGGTGTAAACCGTATTGCTGCTGCTTTCCAGAAAATACGCTTTGATTTTCGGCAGGACCGGCAGGCTGGCCACGATGGCGGTGATAATCAGGAACAGGTTGTTCCGGAAGGAGGAGAAGGTCATGGGGTCCGTGAACGGAGCGCCGTTGGTGATCATGCTGATGCCGGAGATGTTGATGAAAAACTGGCCGAGCTGAGACAGATCCTCAAAATAGAAAATGCCGAAGCCGATGATGATGACCAGCTTGCTGTAAATATGCTTCCACCAGATCGGCCATTTCTTGATGCGCTTTTTCCCGAGCTTCTGCTCGAAGAAGATGAAAAAGCCGAAATACAGGCCCCAGAGGATAAAGTTCCACGCTGCGCCGTGCCAGATGCCGGTGCAGAACCAGACGAGAAACAGGGAGAGATACTTGCGGTTTTTGCCGAAAATCGGCACATAGAGGAGATAATCGCGGAAGAAGGAGCCGAGCGAAATATGCCAGCGCTGCCAGAATTCCGCAATGGTCTTGCAGGCGAACGGATGTGTGAAGTTTTCGTCAAAATGGAAGCCGAACATGCGGCCGAGGCCGATGGCGATATCGGAATAGCCGCTGAAATCGAAGTAGACGTACAGGGAATACACGATAACGGTATACCATGTTCCGAGCACGGACAGCCCCGTAATATCCTTGCCGAAGAAAGCGTCCACAATCACCCAGAGGTTGTTGGCCACGATGACCTTTTTGGCCAGACCGACGATGACGCGCAGGGCGCCCTCACACAGGTCGTTCACGCTGGTGCTGCGGTTGTCGATTTCGTCCTCCACAACGCTGTACCGGACGATCGGGCCGGCAATGAGCTGCGGAAACAGGGAGAGATACAGAAGAAATTTCTTGTACTGATGCTGCACCTTGACGGTCTCCCAGTAGCAGTCGAGCACATAGGAAATGGCCTGAAAGGTGTAGAAGCTGATGCCGATCGGCAGCGTGATCTGCGGTACGGGAATCGATGCGCCGGAAACGGCGTTGATGTTTTCCACGATGAAAGCGCTGTATTTGAAAATAATCAGAAGCAGAATATCAACGGAAATGCCTGCCGCAACCGCAAGCTTTGCGCCGTGTGTTTCCCGGTATTTTTCAATCATCAGGCCGATAAACCAGTTGAAAACGGAACTGAACAGGAGCAGAAGGATCCAAAGCGGCTCGCCCCAGGCATAGAAGATCAGGGAAAAGATAATGAGCACGGTGTTTTTGGTGTTAAGCTTTTTCGCCAGCATATAGCATAGGAGACAGATCGGCAGAAAAAAATAGATAAAGAACAGATCGGCAAATACCATGTTTCAAATACTCCTTAATATCCGGTCAGAACTTGCTGCGCATCCGCAGCGTTATTTCCCGCAGAATGCGATACATATATTAGTTTAGTATAATCCGCTGAAATAGTCAAGGGAGCTTGAGACAGGATAACCGTTTTTTCGATAGAAAAATTATCCGGGACGGCATCCTGCGCAAACCGTCCGCCGCGCAGAGAAAAGTTTCCGCTTTGTATTTGACAAACGGCGGCTCGTGCGGTAGAATAGACCCTGCGGGAAGAAGGTGCAGGGGCTTCCTCTGCCGCCTGCGCGCTTCAGCTTGGTAAACGGGCCTTCCCGGAGCGACGCGGCGATATCCGCAGAAGTAAATATGTCGCTATAGCTCAGCCGGATAGAGCGACCGCCTCCTAAGCGGTAGATGGTTCGAGTCTAAATCTTGAAAAA
>JBJEOO010000192.1:0-2098 GCA_051880755.1 Hominenteromicrobium sp. | reverse complement strand
GGATCTGCCGGGAATGGATCGACGCGGGTGCGTCGGCTGAAGCCGTGGGCATCGCGTTTCCAAGCCTTGTCGATGTCCGCCGGAAGCAGATTCTCGGACACAACAATAAGTTCGCCGATTATGCCCGGATCGATCTGAAGCAATGGGTCTGGGACAGGTTCCGGCTGCCGATGGTGATTGAAAACGACGCGAATGCGGCGGCGCTCGGTGAGGGCCGGTACGGCAGCGCGGCGGACAGCGGGGATTTCGTGCTGATGATTCTCGGCACGGGCATCGGAACGGCGGCGGTCATGAACGGGCAGCTCGTGCGCGGCAGGCATTATCAGGCGGGCAACCTCTTCGGCCATATACCGCTCAAGGCGGACGGCCGCAAATGTGTGGGCTGTCCGGGCGTCGGCTGTGCGGAAGCGCAGGCCAGCTCCTGGGCGCTGCCGTACATGGTCCGCGAATCCGGGCTGGACAGTCCGCTCAAATCGGAAGAAAATGTGGATTTCCGGGTGCTGCAGCAGTATTACGACCGGGGCGATCCGCTTGCAGTATCGATTTTTGACGAATGCTGTACCTATTGGGCAAACTGCCTGATCACCCTCATCCACGCGTATGATCCGGAGGTCGCGGTGCTGAGCGGCGGCGTGCTGAACTGGGGGCCGGCGCTCACGGAACGCATCGTTCATATTGTGGAGGAACGCGCGTGGACGCCGTGGGGCAGAATAGCGTTTCGCCGGGCGAAGAATCCGGAGCATTCCGTGCTGCTCGGCCTGCATGCGCTGTGTGAGACAGATCTTTTGAACCTGTAAACGGCGCGAATCCGGCGCTTCGCAGCGGCAGGCGTCGGGGCAGATCTGAATTAAAATATGACTGTAAAATAAGAATAGAGGAGAATCCGGCAGTGAAGCGATTTGCTGCCGGATTCTTTGTGTCTCATGCGGCCTCCGATAAAAATCAATAGCAAGCTATTGACAAAGAGTGCTGAAATGTGATACGATTACAGCGAACGATCGGAGGGAACGGTATGGTGAATCAGAATGCATGCGGTGCGATGATCAAGCAGATCCACGATGAGCTGGAAAAAAACGCCAACAATGCCATGCGTGCGCAGGGGATTACGCTGGCGCAGTGCAGCGCGCTTCTGGAGCTGAACAATGTGCCGGAGAAGCAGATGCCCCTGAAGGAGCTGGAAAAACGGCTGCATGTCGCGCAGTCCACAGCCGCCGGAATTGTCATTCGTCTGGAGCAGAAGGGTCTGGCGGAAGGGTTCGGCGACCCGGAGGACAAGCGGATCAAAATGGTGCGGATTACACCGTCCGGCATGGAATGCTGCCGGCATGCGGAGCTGAATATACAGCAGACGGAAGCGGCGCTGCTTTCCGGACTGACCGAAACGGAGCGCAGCTCACTCCTGAACCTTCTGAAAAAAGTTCGCGATGCTTTTTAAACCATACCCGCCGAACCGGCGGGTATCCATCACTCAATATCAACAGCATGCTTTTAATAGCATGCGGACTAATTGGAGGAATTTGTGTGAAAAACGATCAAGCAGCTGAAATTTTCCGTGATGCGCCCGTCCCGAAGGCGGTTCTGCAGAATGCCGTACCGGCTATGCTCGCCATGCTGATGGTGCTGATTTACAATCTGGCCGATACGTTCTTTATCGGCCAGACACATGATGCGCTGCAGGTGGCGGCGGTATCGCTGGCTACGCCGGTCTTTCTGATTTTCATGGCCGTCGGCACGGTTTTCGGCATCGGCGGCACATCGGTGATTTCCCGGGCAATGGGCGAGGGCCGGCACGATTACGCGAAGCGTGTCTGCTCCTTCTGCATGTGGAGCTGTGTCGTGGTCGGCGTTCTGATTTCCGCCGCTTTTCTGATTTTCATGGATGTGATTCTCAGGGCGGTGGGCGCAAGTGCGGATACCTGGGATTATGCCAAAACATACCTGACCATCGTCAGCCTTTGCGGGCCGTTTGTTCTGATTTCCAACTGCTATGCGAATGTGGTCCGCGCGGAGGGACAGTCCGGCAGGGCGATGATGGGACAGCTCATCGGCAATCTGCTGAATGTTATTCTGGATCCGATCATGATTCTGGGGTTTGGCT
>JBJEOO010000191.1:0-2107 GCA_051880755.1 Hominenteromicrobium sp. | reverse complement strand
GTGGCCGCAGACGGAGCCGTTTGGTTTTCAGTTCTGTGTACATGGCGTTCCTTTCAGCATCTGGTCAGCTTCATGAGCATGGATTTCGGGAGAATATGCGCGAGGAAGCGGTAGAATTTATAGAACGCGCCCATCGTGCAGGCGCTGCGCCCGCGAAGTCCGGCGGCAAGTGCATAGCGCGCCATTTTTGCGGGATTCTGGTGCGGGAGCGTGTCGAAGGTGCGGCTTTTGCCTGCGTCACAGCCCGCGTTCGGCAGGAATTCGGTGTCCATCGGCCCGGGGCAGACGGCCAGAACGTTGATTCCGCGCGTTTTAAGCTCCTCGCGCAGCGCGCGTGAAAAGCTCTGCACATAGGCTTTGGTGGAGCAGTAAACCGTCATGCGCGGGGTCGGCGCGAATGAGGCGATTGACGATACATTGAGGATCAGCCCGCCCGCCGTCATATACGGCAGGCAGTACCGCGTGACGGCAGTCAGAGCGCGGCAGTTGAGATCGACCATGGCGGTCTGGCTGTCGGGGTCACTTGTGTCGAAATCACAGAGCCTTCCGAAGCCGGCGTTGTTGATGAGCAGAGCCAGCGCGGGTTTTTCCGTCTCCAGCATCGTCTGAAGCGTGTGCAGGGCGGCGGGGTCGGTCAGGTCGAGCGGCACGGCGCGAAGGGTTTTGCCCGGAAAAAGCGGCTGAAGCGCCTCAAGCCGTTCACGCCGCCGGGCGATGAGCCAGAAGGTATCGATTTCCAGGCAGAGCGATACGGCGGCGCGCAGAAATTCCACGCCGAGGCCGGCAGATGCGCCGGTGATGATTGCAGTTTTCATGCAGAAAACACGGTCCTTTCCCTATGATATCCCCATTGTACAGCCGGCCGGACGGCGTGTCAAATTCCTTTTTGGACAATTTGTAAACAAATGAAAAAATCGGGAAAAACTGTACAAATTTTTGAGAAAGTGTGTTACAATGTCGGTAACACTTTTGATTCCGCGCGGCGTACGGTTTGTGATGCGGACGCGGAGAAAGGATCGGCAAAACATGAAAACCAACTTGAAAACAACCCCCGTACAGCGATTTGCCGCGGTTCTGCTCACCGTTCTGGTGATGGCCGCGTTCTGCCTGCCGGTTTCGGCGGCCTCCGCTTCGTACACGATTCCCGGCACCGGAATGACCATCACACTGCCTGAGGGCGTTTCGGTTCTTTCCGAGGACACGCCCGCCGATGATCCCGCCTGGGCAGAGGCCGGCATTCTGGATGTAAGCTCCAAGCTTTCGGAGCTTAGCGAAAACGGAATCTTGGCGGAGCTTCATGCGTTCGACGACGCTTGCGTGATTGCCGTTGCGGCGAAATCCTCCGATTATTCGCAGGCTGTCTATAATCTCAACGATCTGTCCGATGAGAAAAAAGAGGAGTTTATGGAGCGCATGCAGCCGACCTCTGCGGATGAGCAGACCGGCGGTACGATCACTTGGTACGAGCATGAGCAGATTCCGTTTTTCTGCATCGATATCCACTCCACAGCCGTGGATGAAGCCGGCACGGTATACGAGCGGCTCTACGGCACGCTCTATAACGGCATGATCGTCTCCTTCGACCTGTACAACGCGACCGAGGAGATCCCCGAGGAATACGACGCGCTGATGCGCGAGATCGTCGACTCCGCCGTGATTTCCGAATTCACGGAAGCGCCGACACAGGAGCTTACCCCGGAGGCACTCTGGGTGCTGATTGTTCTGGTGCTGCTGATTGTGCTGATTGTCGCATTCTTTGTGCACCGTTCGATCAGCAATAAGCGCGACAAGCGCCAGAAATCCATGATGGCAGACCGCATCGCCGAGTACCGCAGATCCAAAGAGGGACATGAGGACGAGGGCGACGGTGAACTGCGCTTTATCAACGAAACGGAACACAGCGATAACGCCATCAAGATTTTTGCGAATTTCCATGCGTATCGCAGACAGCTTTTTGTGCCGGTCTTTACCATCGGCATCGGCCTGATTGCCCTGTACATCGTCTGGATGTCCGGCAGCAGCGACAACTGGTGGATGATCCTCCTGCTTGCGGCCTGCGTGGTATACTGCATCTATAAAATTGCGACGGCGGGCACGTCGATCACCA
>JBJEOO010000190.1:0-9140 GCA_051880755.1 Hominenteromicrobium sp. | reverse complement strand
AATCCTCGGACGGCATCAAGTTTGCCGACGTCGCCGGTGAGGATGAAGCCAAGGAAAACCTCGCCGAAATCGTCGATTACCTGCACAATCCCGGAAAATACAAGGAAATCGGCGCGTCCATGCCCAAGGGCATTCTGCTTGTCGGCCCTCCGGGCACCGGCAAAACCATGCTGGCAAAGGCCGTGGCCGGTGAGGCCAACGTGCCGTTCTTCTCCATGTCCGGTTCGGAATTTGTGGAGATGTTCGTCGGCATGGGCGCCTCCAAGGTGCGCGACCTGTTCAAGCAGGCAAAGGAAAAGGCGCCGTGCATCGTGTTCATCGATGAGATTGACGCCATCGGCAAAAAGCGCGACGGCAAGATCGGCGGCAATGACGAGCGCGAGCAGACGCTCAACCAGCTTCTGACGGAAATGGACGGCTTCGAGGGCAACACCGGCGTCATCATTCTGGCCGCGACAAACCGCCCGGAATCGCTTGATCCCGCGCTGACGCGCCCCGGCCGCTTTGACCGCCGCGTACCGGTGGAGCTGCCCGACCTGCAGGGCCGCGAGGCGATCCTGCGCGTCCACGCCCGGAAGATCAAGGTTGCGCCCGATGTGGATTTCGCACAGATCGCGCGCATGGCTTCCGGTGCTTCCGGTGCGGAGCTTGCCAACATCGTGAACGAAGCCGCGCTGCGCGCCGTGCGCGACGGCCGCTCCTCCGCCACACAGGCTGATCTGGAGGAAAGCATTGAGGTTGTCATCGCCGGATACCAGAAGAAAAACGCCATTCTGACCAACAAGGAGAAGCTGATCGTCTCGTATCATGAAATCGGCCACGCGCTCGTTGCTGCAAAGCAGACAAATTCCGCGCCCGTGCAGAAAATCACGATCATCCCCCGCACCTCCGGCGCGCTCGGCTATACCATGCAGGTGGACGAAGGCAACCATTACCTGATGAGCAAGGAAGAAATCGAGAACAAAATCGCGACCTATACCGGCGGCCGCGCCGCGGAGGAGATTATTTTCGGCTCCGTCACAACCGGCGCTTCCAACGATATTGAGCAGGCGACCAAGCTGGCCCGCGCTATGATTACGCGCTACGGCATGAGCGATGATTTCGACATGGTGGCTATGGAAACGGTGGAAAATCAGTATCTCGGCGGCGACAGCTCGCTGGCCTGCTCCGCCGAAACGCAGGCGGAGATTGACCGTCAGGTTGTGGCGCTCGTAAAAAAGCAGCATGAAAAGGCTGCGCAGATTCTGTCCGAAAACCGCGAAAAGCTGGATCAGCTTGCACGGTATCTCTACGAAAAGGAAACGATCACCGGCGAGGAATTCATGCAGATTCTGAACGGCTGATGCACAGCAATGGCGAAGCGGCGTGCCGACAGGCGCGCCGCCCGTTTTTATGCGGAAGCACGGGAACTTCCGTTTGGAATTGACAAATCCCGCCGAATCGGGTATCTTGTGTGTAGCAAATTAAAAACGAAAGGCAAGTGGTCTTGATGATGCGCTGCAACTGTCCGAATGTTGTCTGCACATACCACGGAAACTGCGCGGCCTGCATCGCGCACAACCGCGAGACAAATAAGCTCGCGCACTGCATGGAAAAAGCCGCTGAGGCGCGCGGCGCGAAGATGCCGCTGCGCATTCCGGAAACGTATCTGGAGGACGATTTTGAAGCAATGAGCCGCCGAAGCGCCGAGCTGATCTGCGAAACCGTCCGCAGAAAGCCCGATGCGATGCTCTCGCTGGCCGCCGGAAACACGGCGATCCGCACCTATGAAATTCTGAAGGAAATGGCCGACGCCGGCGCGGTCGATTTCTCGCGCGTGCATTTTGTCGCGCTCGACGATTGGCTCGACCTGGAGGACGAATCGGAAAACTGCGATGCTTTCATGCGCCGCTATTTTTACGGCCCGCTGGGCATCCCGGATACGCAGGTCACGCGCTTTGACATCCACGCGGACGATCTGGACGCGGCGTGCAAGGCGGTGGACGCCGTTATCTTTGCGCACGGCGGTCTGGATCTGATGCTGCTCGGCATCGGCATGAACGGCCACCTCGGCCTGAACGAGCCGAACAGCGACTTCAGCCTGTACGCAAAAGTTGTTGACCTCGATCCCGTGACAACGCAGGTGGGCCAGAAATATTTCTCGGACGGCATGAAGCTGACGCGCGGCATCACGCTGGGCATCCGCCATTTGTTTGACTGCGGCCATGTGATTCTGCAGGCCGGCGGCGCGCACAAGGCGGATATCATGGAGCGCGTCTACCGGACCGCGCCGACCGAGGAAATCCCCGCAACGGTGCTGAAAATCGTGCCGCACGGCACGGTCGTGCTGGACCGCGACGCCGCCGCGAAAATTATGGATCTGCTTTCCTGACCATCGTACAGAAATTCATGCATCCCGGCGCCTTCATCGGCGCGCTGGGGTGCATTGCGTTATACGACGCAAAAAGCTGTTCAGCCGCGTCTTCCGGCGCAAGGTGCTCACAAACGCGGAAGCCCAGCAGCGGAAGTGTCTTTTCCATTTCCTCCGCCGTGTATCCGTCCGGCCCGGCCGGATAATCCAGCACAACCGTGCTGCCGGGCGCAAGCAGCGGCCGTATGCGGCAGAGCTGCTGCCAAAACGCCCGGTGCGCACAGGATGCCGCAAGGCCGGGCAGCGCGCAGAACGTGCGGCGGCTGCGGTCAAAATCGCTTTCCTGCAGAAACCGCCGCGTCCAGTCCGGCGCGCGCAGCTCTGCGGCCTGATACCGCACATTCTCCGGCACCCCGATGCCGGCCCGGCAAAGGCGCGCACGCTTGTCCCGCAGGAGCGACGGGCTTTCCAGCTCATAAAAGCGCATGCGCCGCAGCCGCTCCGTCTGACGCAGCGGAATCGTGCCGTATCCCGCGCCGATGAACAGCGCCTGTGTGCTGCCGGTCTGCGCGGCATTTCTGAGCGCACGCATACAAAACGCGTCGCGTGCCGCAGGCAGCGGGAGCAGATACGCATCCACCGCCCGTGTGAGCGCCGCTTCCGGCGTTCCGGAAAACGACGGCTCAAGCGTCTGCATCATCAGCATCACGGTATTCCCGAGCTGCGAAAATTCCCCGTCCGAAAAAAGCCTGCGCGCCGCCGCATCCTCGCAGACGGGCGCGAAATGACGCTCGCAATGAAAGGCCAGCGCAAAGCTTTCCAGCAGCGCGGCGGTCTGTGTTTTTTTCATTTTCCCATCCCCTTTTCTGTTTCGGTATATATTTGAATACCACAGATCCGGGGAAAGAACAAGTCTTGTATTTTTCCGCATTTTGTGGTAATATGAGCCTGTAAAAAAATTTATGCGTGTTTTTCCGCATCGATCGATTTGTTCAGCCGGGGCGCTTCCCGGCTGTTTCCGTATCCGGAAAGGAGTTGTCTGCATGATGGATCCGTCATCCGTGCCGGATTATACCCCGAAGCCGCGCAGACCGAAGCGATGGCTTCTCCCGCTTCTCGCCGCGGTTATCGTGCTGGCCGGCGCAGGCTTTGGTCTGCGCGGCAGCGTCTCCGCGTTTATCCATGAGCTGATCCGTCCGCACCCCACGGAAAGCACCGTGCAGCAGCTTGCCGCATCGGGCGCAGACGGCGGCGCCGTGTTTTTTGCACAGGATCTGCCCGCGCTTGTGGAAAGTGCCAAAACCGAAGCCGCCTTCGCCCGGGCCAGGGCGCTGATTCCTTACTTTGACAACCGGTATTATCTGAACCGTCTGGATGCGGAATCACTCATAAACCTCTGCGCCGTCTACCAGAACTACGTTGAATTTTCCGGCGGCTGCGCGCTGCCGTATCCGATGGAGCCGGACGCCTATTTGAACCTGATGATGCTTCTGGAATATGAGTGTCCGGAGCTGATTCATTTTCAGGTCAACAACTGCTTTCCGGTCTCCACCAACGACGACCCGCTTTACGAGGAAATCTATCCGCGCTACGGACTGATGAAATCGCGCTATGAGGAGGTTATGCCGCAGACCGAAGCGCTGCTGGATGCGCTCTGCGCCGAAACCGAGGGCATGACGGATTACGAAAAGGAGCTGTTTTTCTACGATTACATCATCCAGCACTGCAACTACTCCGAGGAGGATGTGCTGGGATACAGTGCATACAGCGTATTCACCCGCGGCATCGCGCGCTGCGAGGGAATCTGCCGCGCTTTCAAATGGGCTATGGATAAATGCGGAATCCCGTGCGTCTGCATGACGGGCATTGAGGACGGCGCCGAGGTGGGGCACGCCTGGAACGCCGTTCAGATTGACGGGAAATGGTACGACCTCGATGCGACACAGGACGATGCGGAGCCGGATGGCAGCCAGTTTCCCACGCCCTACGGCCTGGTCAACATCTCCGCTTCATGGCAGCGCGGCCGGTATCCGCTGATGGAACCCTTCGTGGGGGATTTCACGCCGCCGGGTACGGATTCCATGGCGGACTGCTACTACGCAAAGCTCGGCCTTTACGCGGAAAACGAGGATGACGCGATTGACCTTCTGTACAGCCAGCTGAACAGCGCCTATTCCGGCGACGGCGGCCGCGTCAGCCTGCAGCTTTCGGATGAGGCACTGTTTGAAACGATCTTTGACCGGCTGCAGCCGCTTGTGAAAGACTGGCTCAACAGCTCCGGCATCTACTGGATCAGCTATACCTATTACAGCTATCCCGCCTCCTGCGTGATTCTGCTGGACGTCACCTTCTGAAACAGAAAAGACCGTTGAGCGGCAAAAAGCTCAACGGTCCTTTTTATGCATTTTTGGCCAGGTCAGCAATGCGGTTCCACAGCAGCGGCCCGACAATGCCGTTGACATCGAAATGCTCATGCTGCTGCACGGCGCGGACGGCAGCTTCCGTATCGGGGCCGAACACGCCGTCGACCGTAACTTTCGGAACAAAGCTGTGCGTTTCGGCGGCACGGTTCAGGAGACTCTGAAGATCCGTCACATCGTCACCCTTTGAACCGCGGAGCAGATACCGCCCGGGGTAGATCAGGCTGTTATCCGGCAGAACATTCTGCGGAACATTCGCTCTGGTATCGCGGTAGACGGCGATCAGGCGGTTCAGCGTCTCCTGATTCAGCACGCCGGTCGGCTCCAGACCGTACTGCCGCTGAAACGCCATCAGCGTCTGCTTCGTCCGCTCATCGAACACACCGTTGACCGGCGGAATGGGGATCTGGTCGTCAAAATAGGCGACAATCGCCAGAATATACTGCAGCTCCAGCACAAGGCCGTCCGTGTCGCCCTCTTTCAGCTCCGGCGGGTAGAAGCGCTCCACCTCCTCCGGCGTCAGGCCCTCGGAGTACAGCTCATTGAGCCGCTTGATGCCGTTGTAGATGGATTTGATCTTGTACCATGTCGCTTTGCCGACAACACCGTCCACGGTCAGGTTGAAAATGCTCTGGAATTTCCGCACCGCATTTTCCGTCGCCTGATCGAAATATCCGTTGATATCCGGAATTCGCGGAATGGCGGGATAGTTATCCGCAATACGGTTTAGCTGCCGCTTGATGATACGCACATTTTCCCCCACGCTGCCGAGCCGCAGCGGCACGCCCGGATAGGACTGCGGGACATTTGCAACGGGCGCGTTCATCACAATATCGATGTCGTCTCCGTAATACTCCTGCAGGATTTCATACGGCGTCAGTCCGCGTTTTGCAAGATCCACCGTTCCCCACTGGGAAAGACCGTCGCAGGTGGAGGTGGTTCCGTTGCAGTACTGTGTAAAATACGGCTGCACGGTGCCGCGCTTGATCACATAATTGTTGAAAATATCGTCGACGATCTGCGAGATATTCTCGAACACATCGCGGTCCTGAATGTACTTCTGATCGAACTGCGTCGTGCTGGTGATGTCGAAATCGTACCCCTTGCTGCGGTAATACTCGGTGTATACGCGGTTCAGGGCATAGGAAATCTGTGCCAGAATATTGGCGCGGATGGCGCTTTCCGGCCAGTTCGGATAAATTTCGCTTGACGCGACGTTTTTGATATAATCGACGAACCGCACCCGGACATTTTCCGCCGGCTGATCCGGCAGGCCGAGATGCACGGTGATATATTCCGGTATGACCGGCGTATTCAGCAGAGCCATGATGTCCTCCTTCCGCGCGTCAGCCCGTATGATCCGACAGGAACTGCACCGGCTGAATCGACTTTACACCGGGGAAAATCGGCACCTGCTTGTAGATTTCGGTGCGGTAATCCGGGTGGCTCACCCGGATGTCGTACAGCGCGTACGGCATTTCGCCGGTCGGCGTCTGCGCAAGCGCGCTATCCGGCGCGGGCAGCACAATGCCGTCCAGCACGCCGCTTTCGTCCGTCGTGCCGGAAGCAAACCGGCGCGGGCCGTCGGTGAAGTCGTGCGTCACAAGCACCGAGGCGCCCTTCACCGGGATGGTCTGCTGCCCGGCAAAGGCCTGTATGCGCAGAAAGCCGGTCTTCTGGTTGATCTGGCGGAACACCTCATAGGTATTCTGCTCCGGCAGAAAAGTCTGCAGCGGATCCCGCTCCGCCCCCGCTTCCGGCAGGTTGACGACGGCATCCGCATCTTCGGGCAGCGTGATCGGCGTGCCGACCGCGTTTTCCGGCCGTCCGCTGCGCGCCGCAAGCTGCATCATCTCCGCTTTATGGCGTTCCACGTTCTCCTGAAACTGTGCTCGATTCATATGCGCTCCTCCTTTGGGTTTGTCTTTTCCATAATAACCACAAGCGTGGAAAAGCGTGACAACCCTGTGTATGCCGGAAATTCCGTTTTAAGGTTCCAAAAATCTGCGGCGGATTTTTATTCAAAACCGCCTTTGAAAAGCGCGGCCTTTTCCGATATGATAAAGGAGAAAGGTATTTTGGGGCGCCATCACCTTGCGCGTATGCAGCCCGAAGGGGGTGAATTGAGTGAAACGCATTCAGTCTGCCTGCATCTGCCAGACCCTTCATTTTGTCCTCAAGGACGACGTTGCGCACGATTACGCTGCGCAGCTCGTACGGGACGAGGTCGAGCATTACAAGAAAATCCTCGATCGGAACCGTACAAAATACAGAATTCTGGAAGAAACCGTTCAGCCGGACGATTCCATCATCATAAAAATCCGCAAGCAGTATAACCAAAGCAGCGTCGGCAATTATTTGGACGAAGTCTGAGCATTGCCGCGGGCCGGGCAGACAGAAGGCTGCCCGGCCTTTTTCCGTTTCAAAAAAAATTAAAAAAATTAAAATGTTCGATTGACAAACGTCGAACAATTGTTTATAATACAACATGTAAGAAACACATGTTCGATTCTGTGAACTGAAACGGAGGTTTTTTCATGTTGTATATTCTTTTTGGGCTTCTCATGCTCTGCGCACTGCTTTGCTTTGCACAGTTGGTTGTATGTATTTGGGAACACGCGGAGCTGTCCGCACGGCGTACCGCGCAGGCACATGCGTCCCGGAAGGCCGTTCGTCTGAATATGCCGGTTCGTCTGCCGGATCGCGATTCAGTGAAGAACATATATTCCCTTTCCGACCAGTTTGCAGACCATTTCCGGGAGGTCATGAGCTCTTGAGCCGAATCCCCGCTTCAGACTGCGAAACCGCAAGGGCCTTCCTTTCCTCCTATCGCTGCGCCGAGCGCGGCATTGCAATGCGGCTGCGCGAGCTTGAGCGTCTGAAGGCACTGGGCAATCAGGTGCGTACCACCGTAAAGCCCGGCATGCGTTCCGATTCGCTCGGGCGCATTCAGGCGCTGGAAAAGGAGACCGCAGACGCCGTCAGTCAGCTTTGCATTCAGCGGCAGAAAGTTGAAACCGCGATTGCGCAGGTGGCGGACGACACGCTCCGGGAGATTCTGGAGCGCCACTACATTCAGATGCAGCCCTTCAATCAGATTGCAAGGGATCTGCACTATACGGACCGGCATGTCAGCCGGCTGCACAGAAAAGCACTGGAATACATCCGCCTGTGACTGTGCGATCCGTATCCCGGCGGTAAACGGGTGTATCGTCCGCCGAAAAAACGAGGCTGCCACAAAAAGCTGCGCACAGCCTCGTTTGTTTTTCTCCGCACGGAAAAGCCGCGGGCGGCACACCTCTTTATAATACAAGGGAAGGATAAGGATACATGAAAAAAACAATTCTGAAAACCGTGCTGGCCGCGCTCTGCGCTTCCGTTGCGGCGTATTTCGGCACGCTGGCCGTGCCGCTGCTCGTGCTGCTCTGCGTAATGCTGACAGACTACGCCACCGGCATGGTCAAAGCGTATATGACCGCACAGCTCAGCTCCAGAACCGGGCTGCGGGGCATCCTGAAAAAGCTGTGCTATATGGCAATGGTGGCCGTCGGCGCTGCGGTGGATTATCTGCTCACGGATATCCTGTGCGCTGCGGGCATCCGCATTGAACTGCGGATGTACTGCGGCCTGATCATCGCCGTATGGCTGATTGTGAACGAGCTGATTTCCATTTTGGAAAATCTTGCCGTCATCGGGGTGCCGGGTTTTCCCGCGCTGAACCGCCTGCTGCTCCGACTGCGCACGGCCATTGAAAAGGAAGCCGAACCGGAGGACAGCCAAAAAACACGGGACGACTGACCGCACGGTCCCGGAACACAGAAAACGCCTGCCGCAGAACAAGCCGTCTGCGGCAGGCGTAATTTTTTATATTTCCAAAATCAAAGGATGCTGCGCACACCGGGGATTTTTTTCAAAAGCCATGTAATCCCATACGAAACCACGGTGATTCCGAGAACCAGACCGATAAAAATGAACGGGCTGCCCGCTCCGTACGGATGTATAGCCGTGTGCTTTAAAATACCGCGCACAAAAATCATATGGATCAGATATATGCCGAACGAGCACGAATCGATCCTGAGCAGCAGCTTCTTTCCCCAGCCGAGCCGCCCGTGCGCCTCCTGTCTGTCCAGCATGGAAAACAATCCCACCGACTGAAAAATCACGAAAATCGAGGCGTATCCGTACAGAACGCTGACCGAATCGACCTGCCTGAGTTCCTTCAGCAGCGTAAAGCCGACAACCGCACCGGTCCCCACAAGGAAAAGCAGCAGACCGACGCCGCGCCCGATTTTCAGAATGCCGTTGTGCAGCGCATAGCCGCAGAAGAAGTAGAACGGATAGATTGTGGATACGCAGATATAAAAGCCAAC